>CAJAHZ010000314.1 GCA_903939665.1 uncultured Pseudomonadota bacterium
TGATGCAGTGGAAGAGCGCCAAGGGTGCCAAGGCCGTTGATGGCTCGGTAACCGACAAGCGCTCCATGGAAGGCGGTACGACGGGCGTCAAGGCTGAAGGCGACAACAAGGGCGGCACCTACACCGTGACCTTTACGCGCAAGCTGACTGGCGCTCTGGCCGAAGGCAAGGCCGCACCGTTTGGTTTTGCAGTCCATGCAGACCATGCGACCGGCCGCTTCCACCACGTTTCGATGGGCTACACGATTGGCTTCGGTGCCGATGGCGACATCAAGGCGACCAAGCAGTAAGCGACATCAAGCTTCAGCAAAAGGGCAGAGCTTCGGCTCTGCCCTTTTTTATTCCGCCGGCAGTTTGTGCGCCCGAAGCTATTACTTCACCACATAGATGAAATGGTTATAATCGACAGGGATCGCAGCTTCCCAACTACTCTGACTGGACCGATACCATGAAAAAACTGCAACTCTCCATCCTCGGCACCCTGCTCGCTGCCGGATCGCAGTTCGCCATCGCCGCACCCGACTGGAGCAAGGTTCCCAAGCGCGATATTCAGGTATTTCATGCCGGCGTAACGCCGATTGAATGGATGATGAAAAAATCCGACCACAGCGGTCGTACTGGAATCAACAAGGGTGAAAGTTGCGTTGGCTGCCACGAAGAAAAAGGCGGTCTCAACTTTGACTTCAAACGACTGGCCGGCAAGGAGCTCGAACCAATCGGCGCTCCGAAAACGATGCATTTCCCGGTTTCCGTGCAAGCGGCCTACGACAAGGATCATCTTTACCTACGCCTGACCTTCAAGGCGCCAGCCGACTCAGCAGCCGGGGCGCCGCACGAGGAAGCCGCGCCAATGCACGAGGTTAAGGCCGCCATCATGCTCGCTGGCGACAAAATACCGCAAGGTGCACTCGTTGGCTGCTGGGCATCCTGCCACGCCGATGTGCGCTCGATGCCCGGCGCTGACCCGAAGAAGAAAAAATACGTCACCGATGCTAATGCTGGCGGCGGCGTCTTCTATGACTACATCCAGTGGAAGAGTGGTGAAGGTGGCAAGGGATCAACTCAGGTTGATGGTCACGTCGCTGCAGAGCGCGTCAACAAGGGCGGCATGGCGTTGGTCAAGGCCGAAGGTGAAAACAAGGGCGGCATATATACCGTCACCTTTACGCGCAAGCTGAGTGGCGGCGAGGGTGACCTTGCGCTGGCCGAAGGACAGGTCATCCCGTTCGGCGTTGCGATTCACACCGACAAAACGATCTTCCGTTTCCACCACGTATCACTCGGCTACACGCTGGGTCTTGGTGCCGCCGGCGACATAAAGGCAAGCAAGCAGTAGGTGTAATACGAATCAGCCAGAAGGCGGTGCCAAGGCGCCGCCTTTTTTCTTGCCAGACGTTCCATGCACCGCCTACCTGCAGTAGCATTTCAGCGATGACCACTCCCGACAGCCGCCGCAACTTTCTGCGTGGCAACTTCTCTCTTCGCCAAGGACCACTTCGCCCTCCCTGGGCACTTGCCGAAGCTGATTTTCTGCAAGCGTGCACACGCTGCGGCGACTGTGTTGATGCCTGCCCAACGCACATCGTCGTCAGTCGCGATGCGGGCTATCCGAGCATTGATTTCGCCGCTGGCGAATGCACATTCTGCGGCGACTGCGCCACGGTCTGCGCCACTGGCGCCTTGAAGCGAAGCGGGGAGCAAGCGCCATGGCAGGCCCTCGCCGCCATCAACGAGCCCTGCCTTGCCCGCCAGCGTGTCGAATGCCGTATCTGCGGCGATCAGTGCGCAGCGGGCGCAATCCGCTTCCCGCTGCGGGCCGGCGGCATAGCCCTGCCGGTACTTGATCAGGAGCGCTGCACCGGCTGCGGCGCCTGTGTTGGCCCCTGCCCGGTTCAGGCGATCGCGGTGCGATAGCCAAAACGGCAAGAGCAGCGCTTTGCCCGCCGAAAATGAGGGCGCAAGGATCGGCTATGATTCGGGTATCCAGCGAGCGGAGGTTTGACAATGCGAAATGATTCCCCGGTAATGGTGCGTCGACGTCCTGATGAGCCGTCCAGCACTTTGCGGGGCTGACAGCATGCCTCTGGCCGCGCAGCACGCTGACGAAGCTGAAGCCACCGCAAGGCTGTTGCGCGTGATTAGCGCGCTGGTGGAGGAGACACACCCGGCGCGGGCCGGACGGCTCAGCCTTAGCAGCCACCTCGAACGCGATCTGGGGCTGGACAGTCTGGCGCGGGTCGAACTGCTGCTGCGCCTGGGTAACGAATTCAACACCGTCCTTCCCGATGCCGCGCTGGCCGAAGCCGAGACACCGCGCGACCTGCTGCGCCTGATCGGCGAAACAGGGGGGGTGATCACTCCGGGCGGCGCCTCTGAAAGAGTCGACGCGTTGCCTCAGGACGCCATCAGGGGGCTGCCCGATCAGGCCGCCACACTGATCGAGGTGCTGGAATGGCACGCCGCGCACAATCCGCAGCGCACTCACGTCCTGCTCTACGGCGAGGGCGATCAGGCACAACCGATCACCTATGCCGAGCTGCTGGGTGAAGCGCGACGAATTGCCACCGGGCTTGTCGCACGCGGCCTGCTGCCACGACAGACGGTGGCGCTGATGCTGCCGACCGGACGCAGCTATCTGACAAGCTTCTTTGGCGTCATGCTGGCCGGCGGCATTCCGGTACCGATCTACCCGCCGGCCCGTCTGGCGCAGATCGAGGACCATCTGCGCCGCCACGCACGCATTCTGTCCAACGCCGAAACCGTGTTCATCATCACCGTGCCGCAAGCCAAGGGCGTTGCCGCGCTGCTGCGCGCCGAGGCGCCTTCGCTGATCGAGATCGTCACCCCCGAGGAGCTCAATCTGCCGCCGATGGCGCTGCTCTACCGCGCCGCATCCAACGACATCGCGTTCCTGCAATACACCTCGGGCAGCACCGGCGATCCAAAAGGCGTCGTCCTCACGCATGCCAACCTGCTGGCTAATCTGCGCGCCATGGGTGAGGCGATTGGTGCGTGCAGCGACGACGTGTTCGTTTCATGGCTGCCGCTTTATCACGACATGGGCTTGATCGGCGCATGGTTCGGCTCGCTCTACTTTGGCATGCCATTGGTGCTGATGTCGCCGCTTGCCTTTCTCGCCCGCCCTTCACGCTGGCTCGCGGTCATCTCGCGCCACGGCGGCACCGTCTCGGCTGCACCGAATTTCGCCTACGAACTATGCGCAAAGAAGCTGGCCGACGCTGATCTGCAGGGGCTGAATCTCTCTTCATGGCGACTGGCCCTGAACGGCGCCGAACCGGTCAGCCCGAATACGCTGGAGGCCTTTGCCACGCGCTTTGCGCCGTGGGGCCTGCAGCGCACAGCCATAACGCCGGTTTATGGCCTGGCCGAGTGCTCGGTCGGACTGGCGTTCCCGCCACTCGGGCGCGGCCCGCGGATCGACGCCATCGAACGCGAAGCCTTCATCAACGAAAGACGCGCCGTACCCGCCGCACCTGACGCAGTGGACGCCATGCACGTACCGGCCTGCGGACACGCGCTACCCGGACACGACATCCGCATTGCCGACGAAGCCGGCGGCGAACTCGCCGAGCGCCAGATCGGCCGTCTGCAATTTCAGGGGCCATCGGCAACGCAGGGCTATTACCGCAACCCCACCGCGACGCAGAGCCTGTTTCACGACGGCTGGCTCGACTCAGGCGACTACGCCTATACCGTCGAAGGCGAGATCTACCTCACTGGCCGGGTCAAGGATCTGATCATTCGCGGCGGACGCAACCTCTATCCCTACGAACTGGAGCTGGCGGTCGGCAACATTGCCGGCGTTCGCAAGGGCTGTGTCGCCGTGTTTGCCAGCGCCGACCGCAGCAACGCCACCGAGCGGCTGGTGGTCCTCGCCGAGACCCGCGAAACCGATCCCGCAACATGCGAAGCGCTGCGCCAAAAGATCAACGAGGCGGCGGTAGACGTGATCGGCATGCCGGCCGATGAAGTCGTACTGGCGCCACCGAATTCCGTGCTCAAGACGTCGAGCGGCAAAATTCGTCGCGCCGCCTCGCGCGATGCTTATGAACAGGGCTTGATTGGTGCGCAAGCACCGCCGGCATGGCAGTCGGTATTGCGCCTCGGTCTGGCCGCGCTGCGTGCACGCCTCGGCGGTTGGCTGACGAATGCGCTACGCCGGATTTTTGCCGGCTGGTGCTGGACGATATTTGTACTGCTCGGCGTGCCGGTCGCCGCGCTGGTGACGATCCTGCAACGCCCGGCGATCGGGCGCCATCTGGTGCACGGCGCGGCGCGTGCTTTTCTTGCACTCACCGGCATGCCGGTACGCGCCGGGGGAATAGCAGCCCTGCCCGAGACAGCACACGTCCTGCTGGTCAATCACTGCAGCTACGTTGACGCGCTGGTACTCTACGCAGCCTTGCCGCCGCGGCTCGGCCATATTTTTGTCGCCAAGCGTGAGTTCGTTGAACAACCCGCTATGCACGCCTTCCTGCGCGGCCTCGGCACGCTGTTCGTCGAACGCTTCGAGGCGTCGAAAAGTGCCCAGGACGTCGAGGAGATCGTTGCGGCACTGCGGCGCGGCGCAAAGCTGGTGATTTTTCCGGAAGGGACTTTCTCGCGCGAAGCCGGCCTCAAGCCGTTTCGCATGGGTGCCTTCGTCGCGGCGGCACGCGCCGATGTGCCGATGGTCGTTGCCGGCCTGCGCGGCACGCGCCTTGTCCTGCGCGACAGAACCTGGATGCCGCGCTTCGGACAAATGCACTTTGAAGTCGGCAAGGAATTCCTGCCCGGGGGCAGCGACTGGACGGCAGCAGTCCGTCTGCGCGATGCAACGCGGTCAGAAATGCTGCGCCTGTGCGGCGAGCACGATCTGGCGCGTTGAGCGCGGAGTCTCATCGGCAAACCGGCTGGACATCTGATCGCACGGCGCCAAGGTGCCGTCAGAGACAACCATCAAATGCAACAATGTTGCATTAATCGGGTCGCTGTGATTGAATGGCGCCTGTCTATTCGTGGCGAACTGCCGCCGCCCCTGCCCGCCGATGCAAACCCCACTGTTCATCCAGATTGTTCTGGCCTGCCTGCTTGGCGGTCTGCTTAGTGTCGCCGCGGCTGCGCTGGTGATGTTCGGCTTGCCGCGCAAGTGGCTGACCTTCACCGTGAGCTTTTCCACGGGACTGCTGCTCGCTACAGCCACCTTGAATCTGCTGCCGGAGGCACTGGAGAGCGGTCTCTCGCCGCATACGGCATTTCCTCTGCTGCTCGGCGGTATCCTCACTTTTTTCATTCTTGAAAAACTTGCGCTGTGGCGCCATACGCACGGCGGCGCAGGCGATACGGATAGCCATCAGGACGACCACCAGTGCGACGACCACACGCATAGCCATCACCACCGGCACGGCGCGGCAGACGGCCATGGCGAAACGCTGCTGATCCTCGTCGGCGACGGTTTCCATAATTTCACCGACGGGCTCTTGATCGCTGCGGCCTTTCTTGCCGACCCAGCGCTGGGCTGGAGCACGACACTGGCCATCATCGCCCACGAAGTACCGCAGGAAGCGGGAGACTTCGCCATTCTGCTGGCCGCCGGCTGGAAACGCGGACGCGCCCTGTTCTGGAACGGCATGTCCAGCCTGACGGCGGTCGGCGGAGGAATCCTCGGCTACTTCGCACTGGACGGCGCCCGCAACTGGATACCGATCATCATCACCGTTGCGGCATCAAGTTTTCTCTACATTGCCATTGCCGACCTGATGCCGCGCCTGAAGCGCGAAACCCAGTCGGTCGGCTGGCACGGCTTGCTGCTGGCTGCCGGCATTGCCGTGGTGGCCTTCGGCAGCGCGCATTCGCACTGATCGCCCGTCCATCCAAGAAAACGGGGAGCCTGGGCTCCCCGTTTTTCCTTCGGCAAAATCAGCCAGCAAGCCGGCTGCGCCTTGCGCTCAGTTCTTCTTGGCCGGCTTCTTCACCTCGTCGCCCTTGAAGGAATTTTCCACCAGCGGCGGCGCGTCAACCTGCGGCACATGGCACAGGACACAGCTGTAACGCAAGGAAGACGCTTCGGGCAGTTTCTTGCCTTGACGGTCGACAAAATGGCTGTCACCCACCTTCGGCGCATTCTTCTTCTTGAAATTCGCCGCCGAGTGGCAATCCAGGCACTGATTGCCTTCAAGATTGATCTCGTCGAAGTTCTCCACGGCATGCGGAATCACCGGCGGCTGCGTGCTGAAGGTGCGGGTAATCGGCGCCTGCGTACCCGGTCGCTTGCCGACGTAGGCTTTGACCTCAGCCGGTTGGTCGGGAGCCGCCACATCAATGCCGCGCATCGATTTGGCGCCTTCGGCAGCAAATGCCAGGGCGGTAAAACAGGTGGCCACGGCGGCGATGGTAAATTTCACGGTCTTGTTCATGATCAGAGCTCCCTCCACGTCAAAGAATAATTTTGCTGTTTCTTGAATGATTCAACTGGCGGCCGACGCAGAAGACTGCGACGCGGCACGCGTCCGGTCGATAACCGGATTGCCAAAACGCGTGCCAAAGTTAAAAACGTCTTTCGAACAAACATCAATGCAACGCCCACAGTTGGTGCAATTTGCTGCGAGGATCAGCGGACCGATCCCTTGCCCCTCGCCCTTGAGCGCCGGACGAATCACCTGCGGTTCGGGGCAGACCTCGAAGCAGTCCATGCAATCGTTACAGGCGCTGCGCCTGATCGCCGAAATGCGCAGCGGGCTCCACTTGCCGAGCAGGCTGTAGAAGGCACCGACCGGACACAAATGGCCGCACCAGCCGCGGCTCATGACAAAAAGGTCGAAAAGAAAAATCGCCAGGACGACAGCCCACCCGGCGCCGATCCCAAAAATGAGGCCGCGATGCAGCATCGATACCGGATTGATCAATTCCCAGGCAATCGTACCCGTCACCCCGGCGAGCAGAAGGGTCATGCCGAGGATCCAGTAGCGGGTGGCACGCGCGATGTGCGCACTGCCCTTGATGCCAAGGCGACCACGCAACCAGCCGGCAAGATCAGTCACCATATTGACCGGGCACACCCAAGCGCAATAAACCCGGCCACCCACCAGAAAATAGAACGTAATGACAATCGCTGCGCCGATCAGCGCCAGCTTCTCAGGCAGATGACCCGCGGCCAGCGACTGCAAGAGAACGTACGGGTCGGTCAGCGGCAGTGTTTTCAGCGTCAGGCTGTAGCTCAGATTGCCCTTGACCAGCCAGATGCCGGCCAGCGGTCCGAGAAGGAACAAGCCGAGTATCGAAAGCTGGCTGAAACGGCGCGCCAACAGCCATTTGTGCGCACCAAACCAGCCCTTGAGCGCGACGGCTTCGGCCCCGGTATGCTGGCTGCTCATCGCGGCGCCTCGTCAGACAGGCGATTGACCAGGCCGCCGCCTGGCATTTTCGACGGCGCGCTGCCCGGCCCGCCGAGGCCCGGCGGCAAACTGGGAACCTTGCCTACCGAGCCACTGCCAGGCATTCCCGGCGGCAACTTGTCGCTGCCGGGGTCTAAGTGTCCTTCGAGCTTCATCCCTTCCGGCATTCGATCGGGCAAATCAATCAAATTCTTGTCGTCGACCAGCGACTTGCCGGCCTTCTCCTTCTCCACCCAGCCGATCCGGTAATGGTCACCGAGCGCGCCCTTGACGAGCTTGGCCGGCAGAATCCGGATTGACGCCTGTTCGGTCACGCACGACTTCTCGCATTTGCCGCAACCGGTGCAATGCTCGGAGTGCACCGTCGGAATGAACATGGCATGACGACCGGTACGCGTATTGGGCCGCAACTCAAGCGTGATCGCTTTGTCGATCAGCGGACAGACGCGATAGCAGACGTCGCAGCGCAAGCCAAGGAAATTGAGGCAGGTTTCCTGATCCGCAAGGACAGCCAGACCCATTTTCGACTTGTTGATGTCGGTCAGCCCATGATCAAGTGCGCCGGTCGGACAAGCCTTGACGCAGGGAATGTCTTCGCACATTTCACACGGGCCGCTGCGGGCCGTGAAATAAGGCGTGCCGGTCGCAACCGGCGATTCCGGCCTGGCTAATTCGAGGATGTCATACGGACAGTCGCGCACGCACATGCCGCAACGAATGCAGGCGCCAAGGAAGTCTGCCTCCAAGCCGGCACCCGGCGGACGGATCGCCTGCGGCGGCAGCGCTCTTGCCTGCTTGGTGTAAAACGACAAGCCGAGACCGAGCATCCCGACGCCGCAAGCCATCCGTGCGGAATCGAGAACGAATTGGCGACGCGCCAGCGAACGCCGATTGGCGCCCGATGGCATCGCGACAGGCCCGGTATTTTTTTCGACAGTCATGATGAGCTAAGGATCACCCGTCAGTTTGCGGCACGCGGCGGGCTTGGTGCCCGCCGCGCTGCGCACTGATCGGCTATCTCCTGCTTGCGCTCACTCAGGCCTTGACCACCTTGCACGCGCACTTCTTGAAGTCCGTCTCTTTCGAGATCGGGCAAGTGGCGTCCAGTGTCAGCTTGTTGACCAGACGGTGTTCGTCGAAGAAAGGCACGAAGACGAGGCCAACCGGCGGCTTGTTGCGGCCACGGGTTTCCACGCGCAACTGGATGTCGCCGCGACGGGTCGCCGTCTTGACCAGATCGCCGCGCTGCAACCCGCGCTTCTTCGCATCGTCCGGATGCATGTAAATCCACGCATCGGGCATCGCCTTATAAAGCTCGGGAACACGACGTGTCATCGAACCGGTATGCCAATGCTCAAGCACACGACCGGTGCACAACCAGAGATCGTATTCTTCGTCGGGCATTTCGGCAGCCGGCTGATAAGGGAGCGCAAAAATAACGGCCTTGCCATCGGGGTTGCCGTAGAACTTGACCCCTTCGCCCTTCTTGACGTACGGATCGAAGCCCTCACGGAAGCGCCACAGCGTTTCCTTGCCATCGACCACCGGCCAACGCAAGCCGCGCGCCTGATGGTAGGTATCAAACTCGGCAAGGTCGTGCCCATGGCCGCGGCCAAAGGTCGCGTATTCCTCGAACAAGCCCTTTTGCAGATAGAAACCAACGGCTTTCGATTCGTCGTTGTCAAAACCCTTGTAGGTCTCGGTCAGCGGGAACTTGTTAACCTGGCCGTTGGTGTAGAGCACTTCATACAGCGTCTTGCCCTTATATTCAGGGTTCTTCTCAAGCAGCGCCGCCGGCCATACTTCGTCGGTCGTGAAACGCTTGGAAAACTCGAGGAACTGCCACAAGTCTGACTTGGCCTGGCCCGGCGCCTTGACCTGCTGACGCCAAAACTGGGTGCGACGCTCGGCATTGCCGAAGGCGCCCTCTTTCTCCATCCACATGGCAGCCGGCAGAATCAGGTCGGCGGACATCGCCGAAACCGTCGGGTAGCAGTCAGAGACAACGATAAAGTTGTCCGGATTGCGCCAGCCGGGGAAGGTTTCGCCGTTGATGTTCGGCCCGGCCTGCATGTTGTTGTTGGTTGTCGACCAGTAGAAATTGATCTTGCCGTCCTTCAGCAGGCGGCTCTGCGCCACAGCGTGCGCGCCGATCCAGTCGGGAATGCTGCCGGCGGGCAGCTTCCAGAGCTTCTCCGACAACTCGCGGTGCTTCGGGTTGGTCACCACCATGTCGGCAGGCAAGCGATGCGCGAAGGTACCCACTTCACGTGCCGTGCCGCAGGCGGAAGGCTGGCCAGTGAGCGAGAACGGGCTGTTGCCTGGCTCGGAAATCTTGCCGACCAGCAAATGCACGTTGTAGATCATGTTATTGGCCCAGGTGCCGCGCGTATGCTGGTTGAAACCCATGGTCCAGAAGGAGACGACCTTGGTCTTCGGATCGGCGTAGGTCTTGGCCAGCGCCTCAAGCTTCTCTTTCGGCACGCCGGAAATTTCATGCGCCTTATCGAGCGTGTACTCGGCAACGAAAGCCTTGAACTCATCAAAACTCATCGGGCTGGCGCCCGCCGGATTGCCCTTCGGCTTGCCGTCTTCGCCCGGATAGCCGTTGTTCATGGCCACTTTTTCGAGCGGGTGATTCGGGCGCAGGCCGTAACCGATGTCGGTCACCCCCTTCTTGAAGGTGACATGCTTGGCAACAAAATCCTGATTCACCGCGTTGTTCTGGATGATGTAGTTGCAGATGTAATTCATGATCGCCAGATCGCTCTGCGGCTTGAAGATCAACTCGCTGTCGGCAAGTTCGGTCGAGCGATGACTGAAAGTCGACAGCACGTTGATCTTGACGTCCTTGCCGGTCAAACGGCGATCGGTAATGCGCGACCAGAGAATCGGGTGCATCTCGGCCATATTCGAGCCCCACAGCACGAAGGCGTCGGTTTGCTCGATATCGTCGTAGCACCCCATCGGCTCATCGATACCGAAAGTGCGCATGAAGCCGGCAACGGCGGAGGCCATGCAATGACGGGCATTCGGGTCGAGGTTATTGGTCAGGAAACCGGCCTTCATCAGCTTGGCGGCGGCGTAGCCTTCCCAGATGGTCCATTGACCTGAACCAAACATCGCGATGTTGCGCGGGCCGCCCTTCTTGAGCGCAGTCTTGCACTTGTCGGCCATGATGTCGAAAGCGGCATCCCAGGAAATCGGTGCGAATTCGCCATTCTTGTCGAACTTGCCGTCCTTCATGCGCAGCAACGGCGACGTCAGGCGGTCGTTGCCGTATTGGATCTTCGAGAGAAAATAACCCTTGATGCAGTTCAGCCCCTTATTGACCGGTGCGTCGGGATCGCCCTGGGTAGCGACAATGCGGCCACCTTTGGTGCCCACCAACACGCCACAACCGGTGCCGCAATAGCGACAGGCGCCCTTGTCCCAACGCACACCGTCATCCTTCTTGGCGGCAGCGGCGGCGTCAGCCAAGCCGGGAACGGTAATGCCGGCAGCAGCGGCAGCGGCAGCAACAGCGTTGCTCTTGATAAAGTCACGACGCGTCAAAGTCAGTTTCATCTCTCAGGCCTCCTCATCAGGATCAGATTCATATTGGTGATAAACCATCGCCGCCGAAAGCACCCCCGGCTGCCGGTTGATCTCCGCAAACATATTGGCAACCGCTTGATCGGAGTCCGCTTCGATCGTCACGATCAATCGTCCATCCTCAGTCGCCGCATGCACTTCAACACCGCTCAACGCCAGCAGGCCTTCCTGCACCTGACTGATCCTCTCGGGTCGGGCGTTGACCAGCACACTGGAAATATTCATCGGTTGAAACACTCCACACGGGTTGCCGGCTTCCCGGACAGGAAAGCTGGCTGCATCGTTTCTGTACGCTTTCCATCAGGGCACTACTCTAGTCCGCTCGACACCAACAATTCTTGATGCATATCAAGCGCAGAAAAAAATCCCTAGAATTTATGGGTGAATACGGCACTTAATCAATCCGGGTAGTACCGAACAGGCATTTTCGGCGGTAGCGGCGCCTAACTGCGCGACTGAAATACCGCGCAGATCGGCCAGCAGTGCGGCGATCGCGGGAAGGTACTGCGGCGAATTGCGGGCTTGTCCGATGAACTGCGGAGGCATGTCCGGCGCGTCAGTTTCCAGAACAAGGTGCTCCAACGGCAAGCTTGCAGCCAGTTGGCGGATGCGCAAAGACCCGGAGAACGTCATTGCACCGCCAAAACCCAGCTTGAAACCCAGATCAATGAAGGCCTGCGCCTGCTGGCGGCTACCGTTGAAGGCATGCGCGATGCCCCCGGGCCCCGCCCGTTTGCCAAAGATGCGCCGCAAGTGCTTGAGAACGACGTCCTGCGCACGCCGGATGTGCAACAGGACGGGCAAGCCAAGGTCACGAGCGATTTTCAGTTGCTCGACGAAAAAGTGCTCCTGGCGCGCCGCGTCGAAACCCGGCACGAAGAAATCGAGGCCGATTTCACCGACCGCAACCGGCGGATAGGGGCCGGCCAGCTCACTCTCCAGCCATTTCCGCAGCGTGCCAAGATCCGCATCGCTGGCGCGGTCAACAAAAAGCGGATGAATCCCATAGGCCGGGACACAACCGGTATAACGCACGCAACACTCGCGCACAGCGGCAAAGTTGCCCGTTTCAACCGCCGGCACAACGATGGTCGAAACCCCTGCCGCCCGCGCCGTGGCGGCCACTGCATCGCGGTCCGCGGCAAATTCCTCGGCATCGAGATGGCAGTGGGTATCGATCAGCATCGGGGCTTCAGCCCTCGGCGGCATCCTGGCCATAACGCGCCTTGCGTTTCTCAAAGAAGGCGGCCAATCCCTCACTGAAATCCGCATGCGCACCGCAGGCGGCAAAAGATCGCTGCTCGGCAAGCAGTTGTGATTCAAGTGATGTTTCAAGCGATTGGTTGAGCAAAGCCTTGGTGCGCGCCAGCGCCTCGGTCGGCCCGGCGGCCAGACGTTGCGCGAGATCCAGCGCCGCCGCCTCCAACTCGGCAAGCGGCACAACGCGGTTGATCAGCCCCAGCTCGCACGCCCGCGCCGCATCAAAACGATCGCCAAACAACGCGATCTCCATCGCCTGCTTGAGCCCGACCTGGCGTGGCAGCGACCAGGTCGCACCACCATCGGGCGACAGGGCAATGTTGCTGTAGGCGAGAGTAAAGTAGGCATTCTCCGCAGCCAGCGCGAGATCGGCAGCCATCATCAGCGACAGGCCAAATCCGGCAACAGCGCCGTGCACGGCGGCAATCACCGGCTTGTTCATGTGCTTGAGGCTGAGTATCGAGGCATGCACTGCCGCAATGATTGCCTCAAAACGCGGCTGGCGTGCCTCGGGCGGCAGCGCGAGTTGCTCGCGGAACCACTTGAGGTCGCCGCCGGCCATGAAGTGATCGCCGGCCCCCCGCAGGATCACCACGCGCACCGTCGGATCGAAAGCAACCCGCGCGGCGGCGGCGCGCAGATCGTCGATCATCGCCAGATTGAGCGCATTGAGCGCCTCGGGCCGATTGAGCGTCAGGGTGGCAATGTGGTCCTGCACTGCGTAGGTCACAGTCGTCATGCGGTCTCCTGCGCGATGATTTTGCGCTTATAAAAAACTGAATCGCGGCTCGGGCGGTCGGCCGCTGACAATGTCGGCCAATGCGGCAGCGGAGCCGCAGGCCATGGTCCAGCCAAGCGTCCCGTGCCCGGTATTGAGGTAAAGATTGGGGATCGCCGAGCGCCCGATGAAAGGAACATTCGACGGCGTTGCTGGACGCAGGCCGCACCAGAATTCAGGTGCGCCGACCGGACGCAACCCGGGAAACAATGTCCCGGCGCGCTGCATCAAAGCCGCGCAGCGTACGGGATTAAGCTCGCTGTTGTAACCGTTGAACTCGGCGGTTCCGGCGATACGCAGACGCTGGCCGAGACGGGAAAAAACAATCTTGTGGCCGTCATCGGTGAGGCTGACGCTGGGCGCGATGCTGTCCTCAGCGAGCGCCAGCGTCGCCGAATAACCCTTGGCCGGATAGACCGGCAGGCAGAGCCCGAGTGGGCGCAGCAAGAGCGGCGTGTAGCTGCCAAGTGCGGCGACGTAGGCGTCCGCCGTGAGCAACTCATCGCCCGCCACCACGCCGGCAATCTGGCCGCCGCCAGTCGCCAGCTTTTCAATCGCCAGCCCGTAACGAAAGACCACGCCGCGCGCCGCGCACAGTGCGGCAAGCTGTTGCGTAAAGCGATGCGCATCACCGGATTCATCCGCCGCTGTATAGTCCCCGCCCACCAGCAGGGAGCGTACCGCCGCCAGCGCCGGCTCAATGGCGACACACTCATCGGCGTCAATCACCCGTCGCTCGCAGCCGAATTCGCGCATCAGCGCTGCCGCTTCACCGGCTGCCGCGAACTCCCCGCGGTCGGTATAAATGTGCAGGATGCCGCGCTCAAGATGATCGTAGACGATTGAGGTCTCCGCCCGCAGCGCCTGCAACTGGCCTCGGCTATAGGTGGCCAGTGCGACGATGTTGCGGATGTTGGCACGCGTTCGCCCCGGCGTGCACTCGCGCAAGAAGCGCAAGCTCCAGTCGAACAGCGCCGGGTCCCAGCGCAAACGAAAAAGCAGCGGCGCATCCTCGCGCCCGAGCCATGACAAGGCGCGCAAAGGGGCATGCGGATTGGACCACGGCTCGGCGTGCGAAACTGAAATCTGGCCGCCGTTGGCAAAGCTGGTCTCCAGACCTGCAGCCGGCTGACGATCGATCACCGTCACCTCGTGCCCGGCCTTGGCCAGATACCACGCGCTGCTGACGCCGACGACGCCGGCGCCAAGAACGAGAACCTTCAAACCCTCACTCCCGCTCGCGCGCGATACGCACGACTTCCGGGACGTGCCGCAGGCTGCGCAAGAGCTGCGCCAGATGTGCGCGGCCAGAAACCTGAACGATGAAATGCAGCACCGTATACAGGCCCGGACTCTGCTCTTCCATGCTGACGTTTTCGATGTTCGAGCCGACATCCGAGATGCCGGTCGCGATGCGCCCGAGAACGCCGCGCGCATTCTTGGCGGTGATCCGGATGCGCACGTTGAAGAGCTTGCCGGGCTCCGGCTCCCACTCGACGTCTATCCATTTTTGCGGCTCGCTGCCGCGTGACTTGCGGATCACCGGACAATCGTGGGTATGGACAACCAGGCCCTGCCCCTTGCGGATCGAGCCGATGATCGGATCGCCGGGAATCGGCTGGCAGCACGGCGCCAGTTGTATGGCCATACCCTCGGTGCCGCGAATGACCAGCGCGGCTGGCGTACTGCCTTCCGGGTGCAGCGCCTCATCACGCGGCAGCAGGCGACGCGCAACGACAGCGGCCAGACGGCGCCCCAGACCGATATCGGTATAAACATCCTTCATCGACTTGCCGCCGGAATCGCGCATCACCTGCTCCCAGCCAGTCGCTTCAACCGACCCCGGGTCGACACCCAGCGCGCGCAATTCCTGGTTCAGCATATGCTCGCCGAGCGAAGCCGATTCATCATGCTGCATGGTTTTCAGGAAATGGCGGATCTTGCTGCGCGCCCGACCGGTCTTGATATACGAGAGCCATGCCGGGCTCGGGTTGGCATGGGCTGCGGTGATGATCTCAAGTTGATCGCCGTTGCACAATTCGGTGCGCAATGGCATCAGCTCATAATTGATACGGGCCGCCACGCAGTGATTGCCGATGTCGGTGTGCACCGCATAAGCGAAGTCCACGGCCGTCGCGCCGCGCGGCAGTGCCATGATCTTGCCCTTGGGCGTGAAAACGTAAACTTCGTCAGGAAAGAGGTCGACCTTGACGTGCTCGAAGAACTCCGACGAATCACCCGCCGTACTCTGCAATTCAAGCAGGGACTGCAGCCACTTGTGCGTTTTTAACTGCAGGTCGGCGCCGGACTCCTCGCTATCCTTGTACAGCCAGTGCGATGCAACGCCTTCCTGCGCAACGTGATGCATGCTTTCAGTGCGTATCTGCACCTCGACCGGCGTGCCATAAGGGCCAATCAGCGCGGTGTGCAGCGACTGGTAACCATTGGCTTTGGGGATCGCGATGTAATCCTTGAACTTCCCCGGCACCGGCTTGTACAGCGAGTGCAGTGCACCGAGTGCCAGATAGCAGGTCGGCACGTCGCCGACGACGACACGAAAACCGTAGATGTCGAGCACCTGCGAAAAGCTCAAGTGCTTTTCGGCCATCTTGCGATAAATCGAATAAAGGCTCTTCTCGCGACCGAACACCTGCGCCTCGATTCCGGCATCGCGCATCTTGCCCTGGATACCGTCGAGAATCCGTGACAGCAGCTCGCGCCGGTTGCCGCGCGAGGCGCGCAAAGCCCGCTCGAGCACGCGTGCGCGCATCGGGTAGATATGCTCGAAGGACAGATCCTGCAACTGACGGAAAAGCTTGTTCAGTCCGAGCCGGTTGGCAATCGGCGCGTAGATTTCAAGCGTTTCGTGGGCGATGCGGCGGCGCTTGTCGGCGCGTACGGCGGACATTGTCTGCAGATTGTGCAGGCGGTCGGCGAGCTTGATCAGCACAACACGCAAATCGCGCGCCATGGCCATCAGCATCTTGCGGAAATTCTCGGCCTGCGCTTCTTCGTAAGACTGGAACTCGATCTTGTCGAGCTTGGAGAGGCCATCAACCAGATCGGCCACCGATTTGCCGAAACGCTCGGCAATCTCGGCTTTGGTGACCACCGTGTCTTCCATCACATCGTGCAGCAAGGCGGCAATCACCGCCTGCGCATCCATGTGCCATTCGGCCAGCGCACCGGCTACCGCCAGCGGATGCGTGATATAGGGTTCGCCGGAAAGGCGCTTCTGCCCTTGGTGCGCCGCATCGCCGAACCGGTAGGCTTCGCGGATGAGCTGAATTTCTTCGGGCTGGAGGTAGCTCAGGCTATCAATGAAGACCCGGAACGCCGGATCTTCAGCGGGCAACGAATGAGAATTTGAAGCGTAGGGTACAGGCGTACTAGCGGCGGCCTTGGTCATGATTGCACACCACGCCGCCGGCCCGGACGGTCAGGCTTGACCGCGGTTGAGGACTTCCAGACCGAATTTGCCCAGCGCAAGCTCACGCAGGGCGATGACGGTCGGCTTGTCGCGGTCGGCATCAACCATCGGCGTCGCACCGGCAGCAATTTGACGGGCGCGATAGGTCGCAGCCAGAGTCATCTGGAAACGATTCGGGATGCGGTGCAGACAATCGTCTACGGTTACTCGTGCCATGTCAAAATCCTAATAAAATCAAAGCAATGTTGTAAACAAAACCGGGTTGCGCTGGCACTGGGCTGAATAACGCAGCCGCGACGCCCGCACGACCGACAACAAATCGGCAAGCGCCTGCTGTAAATCGTCGTTAACTATAACATAGTCGAATTCAGCCACATGCCGCATCTCGTCTCGCGCCGCAGCCATCCGCCGGGCTATTGTTTGCGCGCTGTCGGTACCGCGCCCGGAAAGCCGGCGCTGCAACTCATCCAGCGAGGGCGGCAAAACAAAAACGCCGATCGCCGCCGGAAACAACTTGCGTACCTGTTGCGCGCCCTGCCAGTCGATTTCGACCAGCACATCACGGCCCGCAGCCATCTCGGCCTCGATCCAGCTTTTCGAGGTGCCGTAATAGTTGCCGTGCACCTCGGCCCACTCAAGAAAATCACCGCTCTCGGTCTTGCTCAGAAAATCGGGCACGCTGACAAAATGGTACTCGCGGCCTTCAACTTCCCCATTGCGCGGACCCCGCGTCGTGTAGGAGATGGACAGGCGGATGCCTGGATCGTTCTCCAGCAGCAAGCGCACCAGCGTCGTTTTACCCGCGCCGGAGGGTGCAGTAACAATATAGAGATGTCCCGCCATGGTTTCCGTTCAAGTTCAGTGTGTTTCTATCGGCTCAGCGCTTGTCTGCCGTCTTCGCGCTGCTGACTGCGCGAGAATACAGCGCGTTGAGTGCGGCGATCTGCGAATCTCCGGGATTTTTCTCCCGCAACGCCTTGAGAACGCCTTCGAGCTTGTCAAATTCGCGCAATTCAAGATAACTCGCCAGCAGATAGAGTTCCGGACTGCGATCGCCCGCTTCGGCGTTTTGACGCAAATCGGCGTAATCCTTTTCAACCGCCTCAAGCGTGCCGCCGGAAGATATCGAACGCATGCGAATCACGCCTGCCTTGACGCTGCCGTCAAGCGCCGGGGTTTTTGACAGTTGTTTGACAAGGATCGCCGGCAAGGTCCGAACTTCGGCCTGCACGCCCCCCTTCACGACCTTGCTCGAGATGCTGCCAACCTCGATTGCGCCAGCGCCCTGCCAGGTTTCCTGCCGACCACCGTCAAAAAAAACCAACTGCACCCGCGATTTTTCCTGCAACGTCAAGCGGTCTCCCTCGCGAAGCTTGACGAAGGGCTTCAGTTCGCTGGCGGCAGATTTCTCTTCCTGCAACGTAACGCCGCCGGATAATGCCGTCACCAGCCCGACCTCGACGGCCCACGCGTTGCCCGACAGGAGCATCAACAACGCCCACAGCCACCCCGTTTTACGCATCGATTTTTTCTCCACTTTGCACGCCCAACACCTCAAACACCCTTACCGGCGCCGCCCGCCCCTTGACCTGAATAAGCTCACTGCGACCGCAGAGCACAGCCGCACCCCCAGCGAGCACGGTCGACTCACTGGCCAAGATAACGCAGCCCAACTCCTTTGTCATCCCTTCCAGGCGCGACGCCAGATTGACCGTATCGCCAATGGCGGTGAACTCCATGCGGGTCGGCGAACCGATATTGCCGATCACCGCTTCGCCGCTATGCAAGCCTATCCCGATAGCAAACGCTGGCAGATCGCGGTCGGGAAAGCGCTGCACCATCCAGCCGGCAAAATCCTCGGCCACGGCGCGCAAGGCAACCGCCGCATGCGCGCCTCGCGCCGCATGATCCGGCAAGGGCAACGGCGAGCCGAACTCGACCATGATCGCGTCGCCAATGAACTTGTCGATGCTGCCGCCTTCGGCCAACAAAACCGCGCAGGCGCGCTCGAAGTAGGTATTGAGCATCTCGACGACCTCTTTGGCGTTGAGCCGCTCGCTGATCGTCGTGAAATTCCGGATATCGGAAAAGAGCACGGTCATCACCTGCGACTGGCCGCCGAGTTCGGGACGATTACCGGATTGCAGCAGCGCCTCGACCACCTGATTGGAAACATAACGACCAAACATCTGGCGCACCCGCGCCCGCTCGCGCTCCTCGCCGGTCAGCCGCCAGCCGAGCACGCTGAGCAGCACCAGCGCGCTCACCACGGCATAGGCCGAGACCGGCATCAGGACGCTGAAGCGAAAGGCGACAAACCCAGACAACGCAAGCAGCAAGCCGCCCGCCAGCCAGAGCAGGGCTCCCAGCCAAGCCGGCAAAGCGGCGAAAACGAAGGCCGCCAGCGCCGCAAGAATCAGCAGCGAAATCACCCGTGACGCATCGCTCATCGGCTCCATGCGCTCACCGGAAATCAAGGACTCGAGGACGTTGGCGTGCACCTCGACGCCGCTCATCAAACGCCCCCGCCCGGAAAACAGACTGGTTGCATAAGGCGTAAAGTGGTCGTCGCCCAGGCCCGCCCCGGCGCCAAGCAACACAATTTTACCGCGCAGGGCGAGGACCGCCGGGTCGCGCAGCGCATCTGCGGCCAGCAATTGCTTGAGCGAAATGCGCGGGAAAGTATTGGGCGGCCCGACATAGGGAATCGGCGTCGCCGGCTGCTCGCGTGACACTTGTCGACCGCCAAGAAGCCAGCTTGCCGCCTGCGGGTCCAGCCCGGCAGCGCGTACGGCGAGCAACGAAGGCAGGCCGAGAACCGGCACGCCGTCCTCGACGGCCGCCCGGTTTGCCGCAACAACGGGAGCCACCCGGTAATGGCGGACAACGCCATCGCCCTCATCCAGCAAATCGGCCAGGCCGATGTAAGCGGGGATATCGAAGCCCGGCAAGGCCAGCAGATAATCGGGGCTGGGCAGCTGGTAATCGCTTGCCCGCGCCCCCGAGCCGGAACGGGTTGCCACGAGCACCAGTTGCCCGCTATTGATCTGCTCCCGGAACGGCTGATCGTAGTTGCGGGCGGCCTGCTGCATTTCGCCGCCGAGTTTGCCAAGCCAGCGCTCCGGGCTGATGCTGAGCAGCATATCGAGCCCGACGACCGGCGCACCCACCTCCCGCAGCCGAGCCACCGCCACCGCCAGGCGATCGGTCCAGAATACCAGCGGATCGTCCGGATAGGTCGCCAGCGTCTCTTCGTCGAGCACCACAATCGCCACATGGCGCGCCTCGGCCCGCTGCCCCTGCCAACGAAACCAGAAATCCTGCAGACGCTGGTCGACCGGGCTGAGCGCGCCGCTGCGCAGCAATACCTCAGCGATCAGACAGGCGACCAGCGCGAACGACGCGAGCCAGTACCGGCGACGATGACCGAAGTGACTCGACATGCTTATTCCAAATTCTGGATCTGCTCGCGCATCTGCTCAATCAACAATTTCAACTCCATCGCCGCCTGCGAAACTTCGCTGACGACCGACTTGGAACCCAGCGTATTGGCCTCGCGATTGAGCTCCTGCATCAGGAAATCGAGGCGCTTGCCGCTCGCGCCACCAGCTTTCAGGACGCGCTCAACCTCGTCAAGGTGAGTCGACAGGCGCGCCAGTTCCTCGGCCACATCGATGCGCACGGCGAAGACGGCGACTTCCTGACGAACGCGTTCATCGTCGCAACTGCCAATGGCATCGACCAGACGCTGTTTGAGCTTTTCCTGAAACGCCGCCTGCGCAGCGGGGATGCGCGGCGCGACTTCCCGCACCAGTTCGCGCATGCGCGCCACGCGTTCGAGAATCACCGCACTAAGCTTCTCGCCTTCGCGCGCGCGGCTGGCGGAAAAATCTTCCAGCGCCTCTCGCGCCAGCGCGAGACAGGCGGGGAGCAGCGCCTCGATATCGAGCGAGTCATCACCAAACATTCCCGGCCAGCGCAGCACATCATTGACCGCCAGCGGCGCAGCCAGTGGCAGTTCGGCGCGCACTTGCGCATCAAAAGACTTCAGGCGCTCAAGCAACTCGCCATTCAGGCTCTGTTGCTGCACACGCGCAGCAGCCGGTGCGAAGTTGACACGGCACTCGATCTTGCCACGCGACAAACGCGCCCCGATGATTTCACGCAGACCCGGCTCGGCAACGCGCAACTCTTCGCAAACGCGAAAATGAAAATCAAGGTAGCGCGAGTTGACGCTTTTCAGCTCAATATGCAGAGCGCCGCGTTCAACGTCGCGCGTCCTGGCGGCATAGCCGGTCATGCTGTAGATCATGGAAATCCCAAAGTGTGAACAGGGTCATGCATGCAGCCGGCTTTACAGCCTGAAGCCAAACCCTGAGAATGGCTGGAAAACCACATCATAGCCCCCACCTTAATGGCGCAACAAGCCAACCACGCCCTGCCCCCCGGTTTCCAGCTCGATGATTACCGCATCGACCGGCAGCTTTCGCTCGGCGGATTTTCAATCGTCTATCTCGCCACCGACAGTACGGGGCTGCAAGTAGCCATCAAGGAATACCTGCCGAACAGCCTGGCCCTGCGCGGCGAAGGGGGAATCAAGCCGATCATTACGGCTGAGCATGTACCCGCATTCCGCTACGGTATGAAGTGTTTTTTCGAGGAAGGTCGGGCACTGGCCAAGCTTTCGCACCCTAATGTCGTGCGCGTGCTGAACTTTTTCCGCGCCAACGACACGGTCTACATGGTCATGGAATACGAGCACGGTCGTACGCTGCAGGAGTTCATCCAGAAAAACCGTATCGCCGTCACCGAAAACTTCATGCGCAACGTGTTCACCAAACTGCTTAACGGGCTGCGCGAAGTTCATTCCCACAAGCTGCTGCATCTCGACCTCAAGCCGTCGAATGTTTACCTGCGCAACGACTACGCGCCAGTGCTCATCGATTTTGGCGCCGCACGTCAGACGCTGGCACTCGACACGCCGATGCTCAAACCGATGTACACCCCGGGTTTTGCCTCACCCGAACACTATAACCAGCGCGACCTGCTCGGCCCGTGGAGCGACATCTACAGCATTGGCGCCTCAATGTACGCCTGCCTCGCGGGGGCCGCGCCGCAGGCGGCGGATGCGCGGCTTGAAAAGGATCTGCTGGCCCCCGCGATGGTGCGCTGGGAACGGCAGTTCTCCGATCAGTTGCTCGAAACCATCGACTGGTGCCTGTGCCTTAACCACCTTTATCGACCACAAAGCGTCTTTGCACTACAGAAAGCCTTGACCGAACAAGTGGTCGCCCCGCAAGCGCGCCAGGAACACTGGGCAAACCAAAGCCTTAGTCAACTCGTCGGCAAGTTTAAGAAAAAAATAGGGAAAAAATGAAATTCACCATCTACCAGGAAAGCCGCACCGGTAAGCGCGCCAATAACGAGGATAGACTCGCCCACTGCTACTCGCGCGAAGCCTTGATGATGGTCGTCGCCGACGGCATGGGTGGCCACTACTACGGCGAAATTGCCGCGCAGATCGCCGTGCAAACCATGACCGAAGCTTTTCAGCGCGAAGCCAAGCCGGCGATTACCGACCCTTTTCTATTTCTGCAAAAGTCGATGAGCAACGCGCATCACGCGATCCTCGACTTCTCCGGCGAACATAAACTCAAGGACTCGCCGCGCACCACCTGCGTCGCCTGCATCATCCAGGACAATATCGCCTACTGGGCCCATGCCGGCGACTCGCGCCTCTACCTGATCCGCGATGGCAAGGTGTTTTTTCACACGCGCGACCACTCCCGCGTGCAAATGCTCATGGATCAGGGCGTGATCACCAAGGCGCAGGCAGCCGTTCATCCCGACCGCAACAAGGTGTACAGCTGCCTCGGCGGCACCCAGCCGCCGGATATCGAGTTCTCGCGCAAAACCCCGCTGGAAGCCGGCGATGTCGTTGCGCTGTGCACCGACGGCGTCTGGGGTGTCCTGTCGAGCGACACCCTGGCGGCCGGACTGAAATACCCCAACCTCCTGAAGGCCGTACCCTTGCTGCTCAACCAGGCTGAAATCAGCGGTGGCAAGAGCTGCGACAACCTGTCGATCGTCACCGTGCGCTGGGAAGACAGCTACGTCGAGGACGCGGCCAGCGCCTCGAGCGTGGTATCGACACAGACCATGGCGCGCGACACGATCAATACCCGGCTCGACGAATTCGGTCGCAATCCGAACTACAAGTCAGAGCTGAGCGAAGACGAAATCGAACGGGCGATCGAAGAGATCCGCCTGACCATCCAGAAGTACTCCAAATAGGAATTTTCATGCGCCCCAGCCAACGCCAGCCGTCGCAACTGCGCGACGTCCGCATCACCCGCAATTTCACGCGCCACGCCGAAGGATCGGTGCTGATCGAGATGGGCGACACGCAGGTGCTATGCACGGCCAGCGTCGAAGAATCGGTTCCCGGCTTCCTGCGCGGCAAGGGCCAGGGCTGGGTTACCGCCGAATACGGCATGCTGCCACGCTCGACGCACACGCGCAGCGCGCGTGAAGCCGCCAAGGGCAAGCAGACCGGCCGCACGCAGGAAATCCAGCGCCTGATCGGTCGCTCACTGCGCGCCGTCACCGACCTCAAGGCACTGGGCGAGCGCCAGATCACGCTCGATTGCGACGTACTGCAGGCCGATGGCGGCACCCGCTGCGCGTCGATCACCGGTGCCTGGCTGGCGCTGTGGGACGCCTGCGAGCAGCTGGTGGCCAAGGGAAAGCTCGCCGAGAACCCGATCCGCGACCATGTTGCGGCGGTATCGGTCGGTATTTTTGAAGGCGATGCCGTGCTCGATCTCGACTACCCGGAAGACTCCGGCTGCGACACCGACATGAACGTCGTCATGACCGGTCGTGGCGGCATCGTCGAGATCCAGGGCACCGCCGAGGGCGAGCCGTTCACCCGCGCCCAGATGGACACGCTGGTCAGCCTCGCCGCTGCCGGAATCGACGATCTGATCACCCGGCAAAAGGCCGCACTCAGATCATGAAACTTGTCCTCGCCTCGAACAACGCAAAAAAACTGAAGGAACTGCGTGACATCCTGACGCCGCATGGCTGGGAGTTGATACCGCAAGACGAGCTCGGCGTCAGCGAGGCCGACGAGCCGCACTGTACCTTTGTCGAAAACGCGCTGGCCAAGGCCAGGCATGCGGCTCAGGCCACCGGCCTGCCCGCGCTGGCCGACGATTCCGGGCTCTGTGTAGACGCGCTGGGCGGATTGCCCGGCGTGCAATCCGCACGCTATGCCGGCGAACCGAAATCCGATGCGCGCAACAACGAAAAGCTGCTCGCCGCACTGGCGGGGTGCAGCAACCGCGCCGCGCATTTCGTCTCGCTGATCGTTTTCGTTCGCCACGCCGACGACCCGCAGCCAATCATTGCCGAAGGCGAGTGGCACGGCGAAATCCTGCCCGCCGCACGCGGCGACGCCGGCTTCGGTTACGACCCGCTGTTCTACGTACGCGAAGCCGGGCAGACCTCCGCCGAAATGCCCCCGCTCGAAAAAAACCGCCGCTCGCATCGCGGCCAGGCGCTGGCCCAACTGCTTGAACGTCTGCAAGCACGTCGCTGATGAGCGGTAGGAAGGTCATCCCGATTGTCCCGCACGGACAGTTGGCGACAAATACCGGCAGCACCGCCCTGAACTTCCGCAGCGCGCTGCCGCTTTCGCTCTACGTTCATATCCCGTGGTGCGTCCAGAAATGCCCCTATTGCGACTTCAACTCGCACGAGGCGCGTAGCGGCATCCCGGAAAAGGAATACGTCGCGGCACTGATTAGCGACCTCGAATCGTCCTTGCCGCTCGTCTGGGGACGCCGCGTAGGTAGCGTCTTTTTCGGCGGCGGCACGCCCAGCCTGCTTTCCGGCGAGGCCATCGATACGCTGCTGACGGCGTTCCGTTCGCGACTGCCCTTGCTGCCCAATGCAGAAATCACACTGGAAGCGAATCCCGGAACGGTTGAAGCGGAAAAGTTCGCCGCCTTCCGCGCAGCCGGCGTTAACCGCCTGTCGCTCGGCATCCAGAGCTTCAACCCGACCCACCTGAAGGCGCTTGGCCGAATTCACGACGACCGCCAGGCCCGACGCGCAATTGAAATCGCCGCCGCCCATTTCGACAATTTCAACCTTGACCTGATGTACGGGCTCCCCGGACAAACGCTTGAACAAGCCCTGAGCGACGTCGACAGCGCGCTTGCCTTCAAGCCGCCGCATCTCTCATGCTATCAACTGACGCTCGAGCCCAACACCGCTTTCGCCGCCGCGCCGCCGTCCTTGCCGGAATCGGATTGCTGCGCCGACATGCAGGATGCCATCGAGGCGCGACTGGCCGCATGCGCTTACACGCACTACGAAACCTCGGCCTTTGCCCAACCCGCTCGGCAGTGCGCGCACAACCTCAACTACTGGCAATTCGGCGACTACCTCGGCATCGGCGCGGGCGCACACAGCAAGCTCACCTTGCACGATCGTGGCGCGTGGGAAGTGCGGCGCCAGATGCGCTGGAAGCAGCCGAAGGAATATCTGGCGCAGGTTGCCGCAGGACAGCCGGTGCAGGAGGAATTTTCAGTCGCGGCGACCGAATTGCCCTTCGAGTTCATGATGAACGCCTTGCGCCTCAATCAGGGCTTCGACGCAGCGCTGTTCGAGATGCGCACTTCGCTGCCCCTGATCGGCATCGAATCGGAACTGCGCCGGGCTGAACAGGAAGGCCTGCTCGAACGCCACTTGCAACACATCGCGCCGACCGATCACGGACGACGTTTTCTCAACCGGCTGCTTGAACGCTTTCTTGCCGAACGCGATTGAATGCGCTCGACGGTCATTCCCGCTACGGCTTCAGGCTTTCAACCGCGTCATAAAGTTGCTGTTTCAGATCGCCGCTCGGCGCCCCCTGCGCTTCCGCCAGACGGATCTGCCGCAACAACTCGGCAATCTGCGCCGGTGAAGCCACCACCCCCGCCGCTTTCACTGGCGTAACCTGAATTATCGGCTTGCCGGAAGTACTGGCGTTC
This sequence comes from uncultured Pseudomonadota bacterium, assembly GCA_903939665.1. Taxonomy (GTDB): domain Bacteria; phylum Pseudomonadota; class Gammaproteobacteria; order Burkholderiales; family Rhodocyclaceae; genus CAJBIL01. The sequence goes on from CAJAHZ010000314.1 coordinate 25,501, forward strand.
GGCGCTGGTTGCCGCTTGCCATCGACCATGACCTCGGCGCGTTCGGCACCGGCTTGCCCGCGCCGTGCGGTAATCACGATGGACTTCGGCTGGTAGGGCAACGGCGCCGGACGCCGGGCGCTCTGCGGCGAGGGCGTACTGCTACGCCTGACCGCCTCGACAGCGGTCATCAGTTGCTTGCGCAAAGCCTCCGTTGGCTTGCCTTCCGCCTCGGCCACGCGCAACTGACGCAAAATTTCCTCGATCTCGCTCGGCGCAGCAACTGAACGGCTCGCCTCCCCAAAGTGTTCCTTCGGCGCCTTGACGGCAATGGCAAACTCTTCGGGCGTCGAGATCATCTTGCCCAAGCGATAATGATCGTAGCGCATCGCCAGCGCCAGCGCGTTGTCGCCCCAATCGTTCTTCGACTTTGGGTCGGCGCCGGATTCAAGCAGCACTTTGGTCAACTCCTCGCGCCCCTCGCGCGCCGCCAGCATCAGCGGCGTCGACCCATTGGGCGAACGCGCATTGACTTCGGCACCACGGGCAATCAACTCGCGCGCCAGCTTGTCATGGCCGTTGAACACCGCGTAATGCAGCGCACCCCAGTTATTCCCTTCACGATTCAACGCGCCGCCGTGCTCAAGCAGCCACTTCACCGCGTTTACATGCCCGTTCCACGCCGCCAGTTGCAGCGCTTGCTCACCATTGCGATTGGAGCGTCGCGGGTTGGCACCGCGGTCGACGAAAAGCGCCATCATCTCGACATTGCCGTTCCACGCAGCAACCATCAGACCGGTACCGACCTGCGCGGCCTGATACTCGGGATCAAGCCCTTCGTCCAGCCAGCGCTTGACGGTGACCAGATCGCCACGCTCGACGGCATAACCGAAGCCGACCGGATCGGGCAAGGCGCCCCAAACCGGCGCGGCAAGCAGGCACAGCATCAACAACAGCCCTCGGGCACACCGCCCGCTCCACTGGATGACCATCTGTTTCAATTCCTTTCGACCCTTGCCCGACACGGCGCAGATGTTGCGCCGCGTTTTGTTGCACAATATCGCGCTCATGCCGTCTCGCCTGACCATAGCCCTGGTGCTCTCGCTCGCCCTGCACGGCAGTCTGCTTCTGCCCGATGCCCTCAAGCGCTTCGCTGCTGCCCCGCCCCCACCGGCGCTGCAGGCCGTTTTACGCCTGCCGCCAAAGCCCGAGCCGACACCCGCCGAGCCCTTGCTGAAAAACACACTCGATCCCGAAGAAGCCCCGCGCATCGCGAAACCGCCGCCCGCCGCCGCCCCGCAAGCCGACCGGCAGACGGTGATCCGGCGCGAGGTGAAGGCGGCGCAGAAGAAACTCTCGCAGCATCTCTACTACCCGCCCGAAGCCATTGCCCGCGGGATCGAAGGCGAAGTGCGCCTGCTTGTTACGCTCAGTGAAGACGGCAGCATCGCCGACGTCAACATCGCCGCCAGCAGCGGCCATGCCATTCTCGACAATGCCGCAATCAAGGCCGCCTACGCCGCCGGCCAACTAAAAGGCGCAACATCGCGCGAACTGATCCTGCCGGTCATTTTCCGCCTGCAGTAGCTATTTCCGACGAAACACCAGATCCCATACGCCGTGGCCCAGGCGCAGGCCGCGCTGCTCAAATTTGGTGAGCGGTCGGTAATCGGGGCGGGGCGCATAATCAACCGCCGTGTTCTCAAGCAACGGCTCTGCCGACAGCACGGCAAGCATCTGCTCGGCGTAGTTTTCCCAGTCGGTCGCACAATGAATGTAGCCGCCCGGTTGAAGGCGGCTGGCCAGCAGCGCAATCAACGGCGGCTGGATCAGGCGCCGTTTGTGGTGGCGCGCCTTCGGCCACGGATCGGCGAAAAAAATATGCGCTCCCGACAAGATGCCGGGCAGGATCATGTCGCGCAGCACTTCCACCGCGTCGTGCTGGACGATGCGCAGATTGCTCAGCCCGCCCTCGGCGACCAGCTTGCACAGGCTGCCGACCCCGGGGGTGTGCACCTCGACGCCAAGATAGTCGTTCTGCGGGTTGGCAGCGGCAATCGCCGCCGACGTTTCGCCCATGCCAAAGCCGATTTCGAGGATCTTCGGCGCCTTTCTGCCGAACACCGTATCCAGATCGTGCGGCGCCGCCACGTAAGGCACGCCGATTTTCTCCATCATGTCGTCGAAGTAGCGCTGCTGCGCATTCGAGACGCGGCCCTGACGCAAGACAAAGCTGCGTATATGCCCGGCTCGTCCCGCGGTGTAAACGTTCTCCTGAGTATCCATGCTCACGAACCAATCAGCCCGCTGGTCGGCGAAGAAGGATCGGCTGAATAGAACTTGCGCGGCATGCGGCCCGCAAGGAAAGCTTCGCGCCCGGCCTCGACCGCCTTTTGCATGGCACTGGCCATCAGTACCGGATCTTGCGCGTGAGCAATGGCCGTATTCATCAGCACGCCGTCGCAACCGAGCTCCATCGCAATCGCCGCGTCGGACGCTGTTCCGACACCGGCATCGACAAGCACCGGCACCTTGGCGTTGTCGATGATCAGGCGCAGGTTCCACGGGTTGACAATACCCATGCCGGAGCCGATCAGCGAGGCCAGCGGCATGATCGCGACACAGCCGATTTCTTCAAGCATCTTCGCCTGGATCGGATCGTCGGCGCAGTAAACCATCACCTCGAAACCTTCCCTGACCAGCGTTTCTGCGGCCTTCAGGGTTTCCGGCATATTCGGGAAGAGATTCTTCGGATCGCCCAGCACTTCGAGTTTGCACAGTGCATGCCCGTCGAGCAACTCACGCGCCAGACGCAGGGTGCGCACTGCGTCATCGGCCGTATAACAACCGGCGGTGTTGGGCAAAATGGTAAATTGCGCTGGCGGCAGCACGTCGAGCAAATTGGGCTCGCCAGCGTTCTGCCCGATATTGGTGCGGCGGATCGCAACGGTAACGATCTCCGCCCCGGAAGCATCGATCGCCGCGCGCGTCTGCGCAAAATCCTTGTACTTGCCGGTACCGACCAGCAAACGGGAGCGGTAAGTCTTACCGGCGACGGTCAGGCAGTGCGCTTGTGCGTCCATAAATCTTTCGCTTTGAAAATGCGGAACCGGCTTGCCGGAATCAGCCACCACCAACGGCGACCACGATCTCGATGCGGTCACCGCTGGCCAGAAAAACCTCGCTGTGCCGCCCACGCGGAACGATCTCGCCGTTGCGCTCAACCGCAATACGCTTACCGGCATAGCCAAGCATATCGACGAGCGCCGCGACAGTCAGCGGATCACGCAGTGCAGAAAATTGGCGGGCGTCGCCATTGATGAACAGTTCCATTGAGCGGACGATTTTATCACGCCGACGCGCCGTGCTCGCGCCGCTATAATCCGCTTTTCCTCCTCGGATTCAGGAACTTTCATGCCTTTGCCCAAACTGCCCGCGCCGGCCAACTGCCGGAGGCAAATGACATGAGCGGCTTCGAGAATTACAGCAACGAACTCGCTGAAATCGACCGCGAGATCATGCACTACGCTGCCCTATGCGGCATCGATCTCGCCGACCAAGCCGCGATTCACGCCTGCATCAATGCGCCGCACGCATCGGCGCCTGAGGAAAAAGCGCCGGCAACACTGCGCGGGCTGCTCATCCTGCGCATCAAGATCGAGACCGAGATGATCGAGCAAGGGATGACGCCGGGAGAACTGAAAGGCTGGTAACGGTCGGCATGGTCAGCAAAAAGCCGAAGGCTGGAATCTACAGGATTTCCGGCCTTCGGCTTTTTGCATTATGGAGCGGGCGATGGGAATCGAACCCACGGCTCTAGCTTGGGAAGCTAGGGTATTACCATTATACGACGCCCGCAAAGGTGTCTGAGGCAGCCATTCTAAGCGCTACGCGCCGCCTGTTCAATCGTTGTCGCGCAAGCCTGGTCAATCGGCCAACAATTGCCGATAGCGGCCGCCGTGAAAAATCAGCGGAGAAGCCGCCTCCCCCTGCGCAAAACGCTCGACACGGCCAATAAAAATCAGATGGTCACCGCCCGGGTACTGCATCTCATTGACGCACTCGAAGCTGGCGCAACAGCCTTCGATCAACGGCAGGCCGCGCGAACCGGGGCGTAGCGCAAGACTGGCAAAACGATCGCCACTGCGCACGGCAAAGCGATCCGAAATTTCCTGCTGGTCAACCGCCAGCACATTCACCGCATAGTGCGTCGCGCTGCGAAACGCTTCGAGGCTTGGCGAGTCGACCGACAAGCTCCACAGGATCAGGGGCGGATTGAGCGATACGGAGTTGAACGAACTGATCGTCAGCCCGATCGGCTCACCGCCCGGGGTCAGCGCGGTCAGCACGGTAACGCCGGTGGCAAAACTGCCGAGCGTGCTGCGAAAAGCGCGGCAATCAAAATTTTTCGCCGCCAGCACACGCCCTGTATCGCAGGTGTCGCAGGGCAAATCGGCCAGATTCGCCGGCGTTTCCGGGCAGTTGGAGGAGGAAATCGGCAGTGGCATCGGGGAGTCTGTCCGGGGAAATTGGGTAGAAACAGGCGTGCTAAGATTCGCGCTCTGCAGAGAAGCTGAGGAGTTCAACGATGCCAGAATCAACCATCGGCCCGCGTCAAAACCCCATCGAAAAAATCGGCACGCCATTGAGCCCGACGGCAACACGCGTCATGCTGCTCGGCGCCGGCGAACTGGGCAAGGAGGTAATTATCGCCTTGCAGCGCCTTGGTGTCGAGACGATCGCCGTCGACCGCTATGCCGACGCACCGGGCATGCAGGTCGCGCACCGCGCGCACGTCGTGACAATGACCGACGGCCCGGCGTTGCGCGCCATCATCGAGCGCGAACGGCCGCACCTGGTGGTGCCGGAGATTGAGGCGATCGCCACCGACCTGCTGCTCGAAATCGAACGCGAAGGCATCGCCGAAGTCATCCCCACGGCACGCGCCGCCCGCCTGACGATGAACCGCGAAGGCATCCGCCGTCTGGTGGCCGAAGAACTCGGCCTGCCGACCTCGCCTTACGCCTTTGCCGACACACAGGCCGGGCTGCAGACGGCAATCGACGATGGCATCGGCTACCCGTGCCTGGTCAAGCCGACCATGTCGTCGTCCGGTAAGGGGCAGTCGCTGCTGCGCGGCCCGAGCGATGTAAGCAAGGCCTGGGACTACGCGATGGAAGGCGGTCGCGTAGCGCAAAGCCGCGTCATTGTTGAGGGCTTCATTGATTTCGACTATGAAATTACGCTGCTCACAGTGCGCGCTATCGGCGTCAGCGGTGCAGTGGAAACCAGCTTCTGCGAGCCGATCGGCCATCTCCAGGTCGACGGCGACTACGTCGAATCATGGCAACCGCAGGCGATGAGCACGACCGCCCGCAAGCGCTCACAGGAAATTGCCAAGGCAGTCACCGACAGCCTCGGCGGACGCGGCATTTTCGGCGTCGAACTGTTTATCAAGGGCGACCAGGTGTGGTTCTCCGAAGTCAGCCCGCGACCGCACGACACGGGGCTGGTGACTCTCGCCACGCAACGCTTTTCCGAATTCGAACTGCACGCACGCGCCATTCTCGGCCTGCCGGTCGACGTCTCGCTACGCGCACCGGGCGCTTCGGCGGTCATCTACGGCGGTATCGACGCCCGCGGAATTGCTTTCGAAGGTGTTGCCGAAGCGCTCGCCGTGCCGCAAACCGACCTGCGACTGTTCGGCAAGCCCGAAAGCTTCAGGAAGCGCCGCATGGGCGTTGCCGTCGCCAACGGGAACGATAGCGAAGAAGCACGCAGCCGCGCAAAACTGGCGGCCAGCAAGGTCAAACCCGTAGCCGCATGAGGCCTGGCCCCGCCAGCGACCGGCCAAGCTTTTCCGGTCGCCTGATTGACTGGCAGCGCCAGCACGGTCGCCACGACCTGCCCTGGCAAAAGACGCAGGACGCTTACCGCATCTGGCTCTCTGAAATCATGCTGCAGCAAACGCAGGTGAACTCGGTCATTCCGTATTACGCACGCTTTCTCGAACGCTTTCCGGACATCGCGCAACTGGCTGCCGCGCCCGTCGAGGCGGTGCTCGAACGGTGGGCCGGCCTCGGCTACTACGCGCGGGCGCGCAACCTGCATCGTTGCGCGCAGATTGTAGTCGCCGAACACGGCGGTCGCTTTCCGCAGGACGCCAAAGCAATCGCCGAACTGCCGGGCATCGGCCGCTCGACGGCGGCGGCCATCAGCGCATTTGCCTATGGCCAAAGCGCGGCGATCCTCGACGGCAACGTCAAGCGCGTTCTGACGCGCTGCTTCGGTATCGAGGGGTTTCCCGGCACGGCAAAAACCGAGAAGGCGCTGTGGGCACTCGCCGAATCGCTACTCCCGAAACAGCAGAGCGAAGCCTACACGCAAGGCCTGATGGACCTCGGCGCGACGCGCTGCACACGCAGCAAGCCATTTTGCAGCGCCTGCCCGATGCACGAAATCTGCATTGCGCGGCACACCGGTCGGCAGGCCGAACTGCCGACGGGCAAAGAAAAAAAACCTGTTCCCGAGCGCGCAAGCGCTGTCCTGCTGCTCACCGACGGCCAGCGTGTCCTGCTTGAACGCCGCCCGCCAAGCGGCATCTGGGGGGGGCTGCTGGCGCTGCCCGAAGTCGAAGCGAGCGCTGCCGAAACCTTTGCGCTGCGCCACGGCTGCCGTCTGCTCGACACGTGGTCGATGACGCCGCTCAAACACAGCTTCACGCATTTCCGGCTGACCATTCATGCGCTGTATGGCAGCGTCGAAGCGGCGGCGCGATGTGCGACAGCGCCCGGCTGGGAGTGGCTCGATCTGCAGGAGGTGGAGAACGCGGCCTTGCCAACGCCGATCAGGAAGCTTCTTCGCCTGGCGGCAAAGCGCGACTGCACTGATCGCCCCGAAAAAAAGCAGGCACGTCAGCGCACCGGCTGATCAGCGCTTTTCGGGCAACTGCAGCCCTTTTCAAAATCACTGATCGGTGGCGCCTCTCGCATCAAGGCCTCCACATACAAGGCTTCAAGGTCGGCGCTGCAGCGCTCCAGCAGGAAGTTGCCGACCAGCATCTCGACCAGCAGCACAAGCAGCGTTGCCGCGCAGGGGCTCGCTTGCGTTACACCGCCCAGATCGGCATGCACCGGCGTCGACCGGGTTCGCCAATGCGTCCTCACCCGTTGCAGAATGGCACGCGAAACTTCGCAGTTGAAATCGCCGCTCACCGAGAAGCGCAGGTGATGGTCCTCGCCCAGTTCGATGTGCAGGCCCATCAATCCGCCCCCTTCGCGACAGCCGTGCCACCGAGCATCTGATCAATGGCAAGGCCTTCCAGCGCGGCGCCTTTTTTTACCTCGCCGAAGTGCGCGCAGGTGCTGCGGCCCGATGCCTTGGCGTAGAACATGGCGATATCGGCGTGTTTCAACAAAGTATTCAGGTCGGTGCCATCGCCGGGGAAAGAAGCAATGCCGATGCTGACGCCGACCAAAAACTCCTCGCCGTCGACCTTGAACGGCTCGGCAAACGCGGTAATGATCGCCTCGCCGACGCGACCGCTGTCTTCCGGTTTCTTGAGCCCTTCGACGATGACCGTAAACTCGTCGCCGCCCAGCCGGGCCACCGAATCCTCATCGCGCACCAGCGAGCGCAAACGTGCCGCGACCTCGACCAGCACATTGTCTCCGACACTATGGCCGCGGCTGTCGTTGATCGCCTTGAAGCGGTCGACATCGAGAAACAGCAACGCCAGATTTGTTTGCTCACGCTGCGAACGCAGCAAGGCCTGCGAGAGCCGATCCATGAACAGGCCGCGGTTGGGCAAGCCGGTCAGCACATCGTGATTGGCGAGATATTCGAAACGGGCAGCAGCAAGCAAACGCTCGGTCACATCCCGTCCGGTTGATACAAAATGGGTGATCTCGCCCTTGTGGTCGCGGATCGGCGTGATTGTTTTTTCTTCGTGAAAGAGGTCGCCGTTCTTGCGCCTGTTGGTAATCACGCCACGAAACACCTCGCCGCTGGTGACTGTTTTCCAGAGCGCCGTAAAGAACTCGAGGGGATGCGCACCGGACTTAAGGAGCGCGGGCGTGCGGCCAACAGCTTCAGAAGCCAGATAGCCGGTCGCCTGTTCAAAAGCCGGATTGACGTACTGAATGACACCAGCCGCCGTGACGATCAGCACGGCGTCGGCGGTCTGCGTCACCGCCTGAACCAGCATGCGACCGTCCGCCAATTCGCTGTCAGCAAGCGCGCTGGAAAGGGAACTCACAAGTTGACCGCAGCAAACAAATGCTGCGCAAGGGCGCGGCTGAACAACATGCAATGCTCCGTCGAAAATTGGCAACTCCGCTTCAGGCGGAGAATCGACGAGGCAGGTTCAGGGCCTCAAACCGGTAAAGTGCAAAGCGCCACTTCACCGCTATTTACCATCGAGCTGCCATGCTAAATGAAGCCCCAATCATTTCACAATAAGCCAAAGGTAATAGGTCGCAAAAAACAACCTACAAATCAGCAACCTACGGCAACACGCTCCGATAAAACGGTGTCAACTTTCTGCAGATCCGTTTGTGGAATGATTCAGCGCCTCCTGTGCTGCGACAATTTCCTGCGCCAGTTCGGTCAGTTTGCGCCGCTGGCTGCGTGCCGTGCCGCGCAACAGGTCGAACGCTTCGGTGCGACCGATTTCGTGCTGGACCATCGTGACGCCAACCGCGACATCGGTATCCCGATCGCTGTCGAGCGCGGTTTGCAGTTGTTCGCGAATCTTCCTCAACTCACCCAGTTCGGCCGCACACGCCAGCGCGGCTTCGATGGCCGGCAACAGCCGCACCACGTCTACCGGCTTCACCAGATAGGCCAGCGCACCCGCTGCGGTGGCCTGCTCAACGGTTGGCGCATCGCTGTAAGCGCTGAGCATGACAAAAGGAATGCAGCCCAGTTCACGCAAGCGCGGGACCAGATCCAGTCCGCTGCGCTCAGGCATCACCACATCAATAATCGCGATATCGGGCCGCGGCCCGCCAGCCAGCAGCCTTTCGGCTTCGTCTACGGAAGCGGCGCAGAGCATGATGCAGCCAGCGCCAGCCAAACCATTACCCAGTGACTCGAGCACCAAGGAATCATCATCGACGAGGAGGACCGTACGTGGCGGCCTACTCGCGGTGCCGAATACGGGGGCAATATAACCTTTTTGATTTCCGCTCATTGATTCCCCCTGTTGCGCAAAAATGCAGCCCTGAACGCAAAGGGAGAAAAGGCAAGTGGTGTTTTCTTGTATGACCTGAGCAAAAGCATGTCCTCGAAATTTATTGCTCGGGGTCGAGGAGCGGTGCATGGTCACCTGAAAAGATGCCTGCGGTATTTATATCATGGCTTGTTGCGAAATGTCTATGCGGATATTTCCCTAGCGGTGGATTTACCGAGGCTCACGCTCCGCACCGTCAATCCGGTCAATCGCCCAGCGCCCGCAGCCTACGCCGATCGCCAGGGTGACAAATCCGGCGGCCCAGCCGGCATGACTGGCCCTGCCAAAAGCATCAAGCGCCACGCCGAAAACCACCGGCCCGACGAAGCCGCCGGCAAAGCCGATTGTCGAATAAAGGGCCAGCGCGGTGCCACGCTTTTCCGGCGGCGTTTCGGTGAGCAGGCCGGCGGTCAGCGCGGCCGAATCGAGGTTCATGCTGGCCGCGTAAACGAGAAGCAACGGCACCAGCAGGCTGGCCGGGGCGCCGCCCGAAAAGGCGACGAGCAGCGCCAAACCGCCCGATAGCAACATCACCCGCTTCAGCCAGCGGGTGCGCCCCCAGCGGTGCGCGCCTTCGTTGCCGAGAATGCTGGCCGGCACGGCAAGAAAAGTGGCCAACGCGGCAATCAGGCCGGGCATCGCCGTCCAGGCATCCGGCGTACTGGCTTGGGTCCACGCGAGATAGGCAACCAGCCAGCTGCGGAAGCCGAAGAGCTCCCAGTTATGCCCGAAATAGGCGCCGCAAAACGAGAGAATGCGCCGGTCGCTCAGGACACTGCGCCAGCGATCATGCGCAACATGGCGCACTGGTGGCGCCTCGCCGCCTGCCACAGCGAAGCGGACGAGCAGAACGGCCAGCACCGCGCAGACGGCAGCAACAGCGAACAGCGCCGGCCACGCGAGCAATGGCTGGGTCAGTTCAAGCCAGAGATACGAGAGGCCGGCCCCCACCCCGAACGAGGCCGTATAGAAAGCCGTGCCACGCGACTGCGCCGCCACCGGCAGACGGTCGGTCAGTGCCTTCAGGCCGGGCATGTAGGTGCCAGCCAGACCGAGTCCGGCCAGCCACCACCAGCCGAGGGCCGATGCAAAGTCGCGTGCGAACAGGGCAAAACCGGCCAGCGCGAAGCCACTCAGGGCGGCGCTGGCAAGATAGACACGCCGCGCATCGAGCCGATCGGTGAGGCTGACGAGCAAGGGGACAGCCAGGATGTAGCCCAGAAAAAAAATGCCGCTCAACCAGCCGCCGGCCGTCGCCGACAGGCCCCACTGCGCGGTCAATTCAGGCAGCAGCGAAGGCACCAGCGCGAAGCCGGCCATGGTCAGCGTTTCGGCCGCGCAGAAAACAGCGACCAGCGCCAGCGGAGAACGCGCCGATGCCATCAAGCCGGCTCGTGGGTTAAACAACCAGCTTGCGCTGGGCGAAATAGGCGTAAAGGATTTCGAGACGCGACAGCGGATCCTGCAGTTCGAGCAATTTCTGCTTGGCAAGCGGTTGCACCGGCACCACTTCGCTCAGCCGGTAGCCGACCCAGGCGGCGTCATCAAAGGCATGCGGTTCGGGCATTTTTTCGGTGCCCAGATCACCGGCGATTTTCTGCAGCAGTGGCAACAACCCCTGCTGCGCTGCCGGCACTTCCTGGCGCATCGGCTCATTGAGTAACTCGACCTGTGCGCGCAACAAGCCATCGGACTGTGTCGTTTGAGAGAGTATCCGGAAACGCCGCCCGCCACGCACCGCCAGCATCAGGATGCCGAGTTGCGGCATGTCGCCGCTGTCGATATGCGCCAGCGTACCGACCTTGTGCGGCA
>CAJAHZ010000315.1 GCA_903939665.1 uncultured Pseudomonadota bacterium
GGCCCAAAAACTGATTTCGCCGGCCGAAATGGGCGAACTCTTCAAGGTCATCGCACTGGGCAGAGGAATCACGGAAACCTTGATCGGCTTCGTGCAAGGCGACCGCAGTGAAACGCTGTAGCTAGCGCGCCTTGACACCCGTTACCAAAGAAAAGCTGGTCTGGAAGCGAGGTAAGTCGAGGGGTTGCAGCGCTTCTGCCAAGGCGACGCCTAAATTGTTGCTGAAATGCAACGCAACACAAAGGCGGGGGAGATGTCCTTTCGCCGTCACGTGCGTATTTGAGCCGTTGCTATGGCGCCCGTCCGCTTCGGCGATTTTGACGGCGGGCTTTCATCAAACGAAGGTCGCTGATGATTTCCCTCTATACTTGCGGCACGCCCAACGGTCGACAGGCCTCGATCATGCTCAAAAATGCGGGCTGCCGTACCGTGCGCAGTTGATAGTTCAGCGCAATACGACCGTTCTGAAAGTGGCGATATGATCAAGCGTGAAGTTGCAGGTCTCGAAGTGCTTTCCTGTCTGTCGAGGGCAAAAAAGGCGCATCCGACGCCTTTGCTTTTTGTACATGGCTCCTTTGCCGGCGCATGGGTCTGGGACGAGCATTTCCTCCCTTATTTCGCTGAGCAGGGCTATAACGCCCATGCGCTGTCTTTGCGCGGTCACGGCGACAGTTTTGGCCACGAACACCTTGATGCGCATAGCGTGCATGACTACGTCGATGATCTGACTACGGTGATTGCCGACCTCGGTGCTGCACCGGTGTTGATCGGGCATTCGATGGGCGGTTTTATCGTTCAGAAGTACCTTGAACGTCATCCCGTACCTGCCGCCGTATTGATGTGTTCTGTGCCGCCGCAGGGCCTGGTCGCCGCGCAATTTTCAATGATGTTCCAGAAACCAAGCATGATGGTCGAGTTGAATCGCCTGCTTGGCGGCGAGGATGTGTCGCTTGATGTGCTGCGGGAGGCGCTGTTTGCCCAGGATATTCCTGAGGCAACGCTGGAGCGTTATTACCGGAAAATGCAGCAGGAGTCGCAACGCGCGATCTGGGACATGTCGATGTTCAACCTGCCCATGGTGGACCGCATGCACCGCCCGCCCTTGCTTGTTCTGGGCGCCGAACATGATCACCTGATGCCGGCCTTTCTGGTGCAGACGACGGCGCAGACCTATGGTGTGCCGAGCAAGATTTTTCGCGGCCTAGGCCACGGCGTGATGCTGGAGAAAGACTGGCTGCATGTCGCGGAGACCGTGCGCGATTGGCTGGTAACGCAGGATTTGTAGCGGTTCGGGGAAATGCCCGACGTCCGATTTCCGGACGCCGGGCCGTGACATCAAGCGAAAAGTCAGGCGAATGTATTGACGCTGTTGCCGAGATTGGGCGGGTTGTTTGCCGCCGGCTGAGGCAGTGCCTGAATCAATTGCATGGCACTTTGCGCCTGAATGTCGTTAGCCTTTTTCAACATCGTGATGGCAACCGCATCGCCAGTTTTGGCCTGACTGAGCGCAGCTGAAACATTTCCAACATTACCAATATCCATGATCGACTCCTTGGTGTTACATATCGGCTATCGGCAGTAGAAGAAAAAACTAAAGTACGCTCAACCTTTTTGCACCTCGGTCGTTAGCTTACATACCATCCACACAATCGGGCTGGAGGTAAGCAAAATGGTGATCATCATGGAAATGGGCGCAGGCAGGACGTACGGTGAAGAACCCGGTCGTTACGGGGCGTCCTACGGAGACGAAGTGTTGAATGCCGGATGGGCAGAGGTGCCGCGTGTCGAGGCGCGCCTGGAAGAAGTCGTGGTATCGACGCGCCGCGAACCAGTCAAGGCCGATATCGAGGGTTTCATGGCTCGCCTCTATGCCTGTCAGGAGTGACAGGTTTGTTCCATCACACTGTCGCGCCATTGCCGGCGTGGCCAGAAGGTGAATGACAGAATGGGCCGAATGGGAATTGACTTTTCCCGAGGCTGACGGTAACTTTCGATTCCATAGCGCCGATTTGAACGATCAGCTTGCGGGCGCTTTATAAATACGGCTAAAGCGGGGCCAGCCCAGTCCGCTCCCCAGCTGACTGGGTTTTTGTTTTTTGAGTCTTTGTTCGCCATACGATCGTGATGCCACAAGAGAATTCCGTAGGAGTCGTTGTTCCGCAGCGGGTCCGTTTTAATGAAGCGCTGGCGCTGAGGAGCGGTGCATCGCTGCCAGGTTTCGAGCTTGTTTTTGAAACCTATGGCACCTTGAACGCGGCGCGCTCAAACGCCGTGCTGGTTTGTCACGCACTTTCTGGCGGCCATCACGTCGCTGGCACCTACGCCGATGATCCGAAAAGCGTCGGCTGGTGGGACAACCTGATTGGTCCCGGCAAGCCGCTCGATACCAACAAATTTTTCGTTGTTGGCGTCAATAACCTGGGTGGCTGCTACGGCTCGACCGGCCCCTTGTCGACCAATCCGGAAACCGGTAAACGTTACGGTGCGGACTTCCCGCTGGTAACGGTTGAAGATTGGGTCGCTGCACAGGCGCGGCTGGCCGATCACTTGCACGTTGATGCCTGGGCGGCGGTCATTGGCGGTAGTTTGGGCGGCATGCAGGCGCTCGAATGGTCGCTGCAATTTCCTGAGCGTATCCGGCATGCGATGGTCATTGCCTCCGCGCCCAAGCTCTCGGCGCAGAACATCGCTTTCAACGAAGTGGCGCGCCAGGCGATCATTTCCGATCCGGATTTTCACGGTGGCCATTACACCGAGCATGGCGTTGTGCCCGCCAACGGGCTGCGTCTGGCACGCATGGTCGGCCACATTACCTATCTGTCGGATAGCCAGATGGGCGAGAAGTTCGGACGTCGTCTGCGTCATGGCGAGCACAAGTTCAGCTACGACGTTGATTTCGAGATCGAATCCTATCTGCGTTATCAGGGTGACAAATTTGCCGGTTTCTTCGATGCCAATACCTACCTGATGACGACCAAGGCGCTCGACTACTTCGATCCGGCCTACGATTTTGACGGCAATCTGGCCGCAGCGCTGGCACGTGCCAAGGCAAAGTTTTTTGTAGCCAGCTTCTCGACAGACTGGCGTTTTGCGCCGGCGCGTTCGCGCGAGATCGTCTTTGCTCTGCTGCATAACCGCCGCCACGTGGCCTATGCAGAGATCGACTGCGACGCCGGACATGACTCCTTCCTGCTCGACGACGCGCACTATCATGCCGTTCTGCGCGCCTACTTGGAGAACATCTCGGTATGAATATGAGCCAGCTCAGAGCCAAAGAGCGCGAACGTTTCGATTTCGCGGTGATTGCCAACTGGATTCCGCCTGGCGAGCGCGTGCTCGATCTGGGCTGCGGTGACGGCACGCTATTGCGCTATCTGCGTGAAACCAAGGAGGTCGCCGGCTACGGAGTCGAGATTGACCATGCGAGCGTGCTCGGCTGCATCCGCAATGGCGTCGATGTGATCCAGATCGATATTGAAGGCGGTCTCTCCGGCTTCGAAGACCAGTCGTTCAATCACGTGATTATTTCGCAGGCGCTGCAGGCGATGCACGCCACCGAGCGCATTCTTACCGAGATGCTGCGCGTTGCCGAAGAAGCTGTGGTCAGCTTCCCCAACTTTGCCTACCGCGCCAACCGGGCAGCGATTGCTGGTGGGCATATGCCGGTTTCTGAAGATCTGCCTTACGCCTGGTATGAGACACCGAACGTGCGCTTCTTCACGCTCGCTGATTTTGAGGAATTGTGCGGCAAGCTGGGCATCGAGATTCGCGAGCGACTGGCTTTTGATGAAGGCGGCCAGCCGGTCTCCGATGATCCCAATCTGAATGGCAGTCTGGCCTTCTATCGCCTCGGACGCCTTCGTTGATGCCAGAAAGCTTGCGGGTGTTGATGACCCGGAAGATGCTGATCTGCATCTTCACCGGGTTCAGTTCCGGCCTGCCGCTTTATTTGTTGCTCAACCTGCTGCCGGCATGGCTGCGCAGCGAAGGTGTTGACCTCAAGACGATCGGCTTCTTTGCACTGATCCAGTTTCCCTACACCTGGAAATTTCTCTGGTCGCCGTTTCTCGATCGCTATGCGATGCCTGTTCTTGGCCGCCGGCGCGGCTGGATATTGCTGATGCAGATCGGCCTGTTATTCGCCATTGGAATGCTTGGCGGATTGTCGCCGCGTGATGGAATCGGCCCGGTTCTATGGCTGGCTGCATTGCTCGCACTTTTTTCTGCAACGCAGGATATTGCGCTTGATGCTTACCGTCGCGAGCTGCTGGTCGAGGAAGAGCTGGGCCTTGGTAACGCGGTGCACGTCAATGCCTATCGCGTTGCCGGGCTGGTGCCGGGGTCGCTGTCGCTGATTCTTGCTGATCTGTTGCCGTGGTCACAGGTGTTCTGGATTACGGCCGCCTTCATGCTGCCCGGCATGCTGATGGTTTTGCTGATCAGGGAGCCCGCAGCGGTCGGTGTTGCGCCACGAACCCTGCGTGAGGCGGTGCTTGAACCGTTCAACGAATTTGTCGGGCGGGCCGGTGTGCGCGGCGCCTTGCTGGTGCTGGCCTTCATTTTTCTTTACAAGCTTGGCGACTCCCTGTGTACCGCTTTGGCGACGCCGTTTTATCTCGATATGGGCTTCACCAAGACCGACATCGGCTTGATCGCCAAACATGCGGGTTTGTGGCCGGCAGTGATCGGCGCCTTGCTTGGCGGCTTGTGGATGGTGCGTATCGGCATCAATCGCGCGCTGTGGCTGTTTGGCGTCGTCCAACTGGTATCGATTCTCGGTTTCGCGTGGCTGGCGTGGCTGGGGCCGCAAGCGCTGATTGGCGTCGAGCAGCGGCTGGCGCTGGCCGGTGTGATCGGGCTGGAAGCGCTTGGCGTGGGCCTCGGCACCGCGGCTTTTGTTGCCTTTATCGCACGCAGCACCCACCCGGCCTACACCGCGACCCAATTTGCCTTGTTCACCAGCCTCGCCGCGGTACCACGCACCTTTATCAACGCCTCGGCGGGCTGGCTGGTCGAGGGGCTGGGCTGGTTCAGCTTCTTTCTGCTGTGCACCCTGTTGGCGGTTCCCGGCATGTTGCTGCTTTCGCGCGTTGCGCCCTGGACTGAGGCGAGGGCCCATGCCGGTTAGCGATGAACTTGGCCATGCGCTGATCGAAGCGGCTCGCGAGTTGTCGGCAGCCGTCGACGGTCTGGCGTTCGCGCCGCCCGTCTCGCATGTCTATAACCCGCTCAACTACGCTTGGCTGCCGCACGTGGACTATTTGCGTCGCTTCGGCGCAACGCGCAAAAAAGTGGTCTTCTTTGGCATGAATCCCGGCCCTTTCGGCATGGTCCAATGCGGCGTGCCGTTTGGTGAAATCGAGGCAGTACGCGATTGGATGAGAATCGAGGCGCCGGTCGATAAGCCGGTAATGGAGAATCCCAAGCGGCTGATCGAAGGCTTTGCCTGCCTCCGTTCGGAAGTCAGCGGACGGCGCCTGTGGGGTCTGTTTAGCCAGCGTTTCGGGACGGCAGAAAATTTCTTCACCGATCATTTTGTTGCCAACTACTGCCCGCTGGCGTTCTTCGATCATGGCCGTAATATCACGCCGGACAAGCTGCCTGCGCTTGAAACTGAACCACTTTACACCGCCTGCGATGTGCATCTGAAATCGCTGGTGGCGGCATTGCAACCGGAATGGGTGATCGGTATCGGTGGTTTCGCTGAAGCGCGTGCGGTAGCGGCGTTGGCCGGAGTGGATGTCAAGATTGGCCGGATTTTGCATCCAAGCCCGGCAAGCCCGGCAGCCAATCGTGGCTGGGCTGAGGCAGCGACCCGGCAGTTGTTGGCGCTGGGTGTCTGGAATCAATGAGCCGGGCGAATACGTAGCCTAAAAAGGCTATGCTGGTGCTACTCCGGGGCGGCTACA
Source organism: uncultured Pseudomonadota bacterium (assembly GCA_903939665.1). GTDB lineage: Bacteria > Pseudomonadota > Gammaproteobacteria > Burkholderiales > Rhodocyclaceae > CAJBIL01. The sequence goes on from CAJAHZ010000315.1 coordinate 5,910, forward strand.
GGCAGCGGTCTGCGCGTGTTGCGGCGACGGTCCAGCCACCAGGCGTAGGCTGGCAACAGCAGCGCCGATCCGGGCAGCAGCAGGAACAGGAGGTAGGGGGAGACGCGCGAGAGGATACGCATCTGGTGCAGCAGTTCGCGCTTTTCCTCGGGCGTCCAGATGCCGCCGTTCCGGTGCTTCATCAGGAGCGGCATGAGTCCGCGCATGCGGAGCAGATCGGCGACAAATTGTTTTGCCTGGTTTTTTTGTGCGGCCAGCATGCGCTTGAATGCTGTATCGTCCGGCGCTTTGCTCATAAAGTGGCGCGTAGTTTCATGCTGGCGAAGCGTTCCTGCAGGGTTTGCCAGGTGCGCCAGACGACAAAGCCCCGCCGGGCCCAGCGCCACGCACGGCGAGGTTTCAGTGCAGCCAACAAGGCGACAGCGACAAGTACGATGCCGGGGTGTTGCTTGAGGTAAGCGGTCACTGTACGGACGCGGGCAATGGTGCGATCCGCCGTCTGCAATGCGCCGCAGATCGGCTGTACTTCACTGCCTAGCGCTGCACGCTGGTAGGCGATGCGTTCGATCAGCCGACCGCGCCGGATAGCGATGTCAATCAGTTCTTGGCTCATTGCGCGCAGCCGCCTTTAATTGGCGGAGGTCTTCTTCAAGTTCAGAAAGGCTGGATGCGAAGGGCTTTTCCCGGCGTTGCGAAGCACTTTTCAAGGCGCTGAAGAAAACGAGGCCGAGCAACAGAAACAGGCCGGCAAAGCCGCCAACGATGGCGACTTTGTTGTCCCAGAACAATAGAGAGAGCAAGGCGACGAAAAGCAGAACGCCAATGCCAAGGCAGAACACCATCGCTTCTGCCAGTAACAGAAGACGGATGGCGCGCAGCTTCTCTTCCTCGAATTCATTGCCGAGGAGTTCAAGCCGCGTACGGCCTGTCGCGAGCAGGGTTGCGCTGACGTTTTTCAGGGCGGTGAACAGGCCGGTGTTCTGGCTAGTGCTCAGGCCGGCGCTCTCACCGCCTTGAGGCTTGCTCATGCAGCGCGCAGTCGTTTAGCGGCGACCGATGATGATGCCGAGCAGCAGACCGACGCCAGCCGAAATGCCGACAGCGCGCCAGGGGTTTTCATGCACGAAGTCGTCGGTTGCACGCGCAGCGGCTTTGGTCTTGTCTAGCAGCGCGGCTTCGGCATCGGCGATACGGATCTTGGCATCACGCAGGCGGTCCTGGATGCGCTCGCGCAACTCGCCAACCTTTTCGCCAGCGACGCTGGCAGTGGCGCGCAGGATTTCCTCGGCGTCGGCGACGACAATTTTCATGTCGGAGACGAGTTTTTCCTTGTTGACGGCGGACAGATCGGTGGATTCAGACATGGCAAACCTCGCGGTAAAGAGTAAGGAAGGGGAGCTTGTGGCGCAGCGCTTGGGATAGTTTTGAACCAGTACGTTCAGATTATCGAATTTGCAGGCATAGATCAATCTGAAGATTCATGGTGCATAGTCATAGTCGATGCAAAGCGGGGCGTGATCGGAGAAGCGCTGCTCCTTGTAAACCGAGGTTTTTCGTGCTGTGCCCGCGAGTGCCGGGGTGGCCAGCTGATAGTCGAGTCGCCAGCCGACGTTATTGGCCCAGGCCTGACCGCGGTTTGACCACCACGTGTAACACGCTTCGCTCGCTTCCGGATTCAGTTCGCGGTAAACGTCGCGCCAGTTGCCTTCGGCCAGCAAGCGGCTTACCCAAGCGCGCTCTTCGGGCAGAAAACCGGAGTTTTTCCGGTTGCTTTTCCAGTTTTTCAGGTCGATTTCCTGGTGTGCAATGTTCCAGTCGCCGCAGACAGCAATCTCTCTGCCGCTACGGGCCAGTTCGATGAGGTGCGGATAAAACACGTCCATGAAACGAAACTTGGCTTCCTGTCGCTCTGGTGAGCTCGAGCCTGAGGGCAGATACAGGGAAATCACCGAGAGATTGCCAAAGTCAGCGCGCAAATAACGTCCCTCTGCGTCAAATTCGTGATTGCCCAGGCCCTCGATTACCGCGTCTGGTTTATTTCGGCACCATAGACCGACACCGCTGTAGCCCTTTTTCTCGGCGCAATGGTAGTAGGCGTGCAGGCCGTCCGGTCGCTGCATTTCTTCGTTGAGGTCGGCGTGTTGTGCCTTTAGCTCCTGCAGGCAAACAACATCGGCCTGCTGTGCCGCCGTCCATGCCAGTACGCCCTTGCTCCATGCTGAGCGAATGCCGTTGAGATTTAGAGTGATGATGCGTAACATACAGAATCCGTAAAAAGAACGGCGTCGATACAATGGTGGTTATGGATTTTCGTCAGGACTTCATCGAATTCGCGGTTGCCCGGAATGTGCTGCGTTTTGGCGAGTTCAAAACCAAGGCTGGCCGCTTGTCGCCTTACTTTTTTAACGCCGGATTATTCAACGATGGCGAGTCACTTGACCGGCTGGCGCAATTTTACGCCAAGGCGATCAGCGCCAGCGGAATCGCTGCAGATATGTTGTTCGGCCCCGCCTATAAGGGCATTCCCCTGGCTGCCGTGACGGCCGTGGCTTTGGCGCGCGACGGACGTAATCTGCCGTTTTCCTATAACCGCAAGGAAGCCAAGGATCATGGCGAAGGCGGCACGATCGTCGGCGCGCCGCTGGCAGGCCGCGTCCTGATCATTGATGACGTGATTTCTGCGGGGACTTCGGTTCGCGAGTCGGTTGAGTTTATTCGCGCCGCTGGCGCCACGCCGGCCGGCGTCGTCATTGCGCTGGATCGCATGGAGCGTGGCAGCGGAGACTTGTCGGCGGTGCAGGAAGTTCAGCGTGACTACGCGATGCCGGTCGTTGCCGTCGCCTGCCTGGATGACTTGATGGCTTTCCTTCAAAAGCGTCCGGATTTCAAGAAGAACGAGGCGGCAGTTGCGTGCTATCGTGAGGAGTATGGGGTTGCGCACAACGGTTAACTTGATCCTGCTGTGGCTGGCGCTTTCTGGCGTCGGCTCGGCTGCGGCTGCCGGTCAGTTTTTTTGCTGTACCGACGAGCATGGCAAGCAGGTGTGTGGCGACATTCTTCCGCAGGCTTGCTACGGGCGGGCCTATCGTGAACTTGGCAGTTCAGGTCGCACCGTGCGCAATATTGAAGCGCCGCTGACTGCCGAGCAACGCGCTCAGCGCGCCGCCGAGGATGAGCGGCGCAAGGAGCATGAGGCTGCACTCAAGGAGCAGAAACTTAAGGATCAGGCCTTGCTCGATACCTATGGCACGGAGAAGGATCTTGAAACCTTGCGCCGTCGTGCCGAGCAGGACGTGACTTCCTCGATCAAGGCGGCGGAAGAGAAAATTGCCGAGGCGCAGAAGCAACGCAAGAAATTTTCGGACGAGGCCGAGTTCTACAAGAAAAAACAATTGCCGGCATCGGTCGACAAGGGGCTGCGCGATGCTGATGCCGAGATCGAGGCGCTGATGTCGGTCATCGCTTCGAAGAAAAAGGATATGGAAGCCATCCGGATCAAGTTTGACGAGGATCGGCGTCGTTTTCGCGAGCTAACGCGGCGCACACCGGCTACCCAGTGATAGTCGACCGCTCCGAGCGGGCTGACGCTTATTCTCCGAGTTTCTTGCGCAGCAGATCGTTCACCTGCTGCGGATTGGCCTTGCCCTTGGCGGCCTTCATCGCCTGACCAACGAGCGCATTGAACGCTTTTTCCTTGCCGGCCTTGAATTCGGCAACCATCGCCGGGTTGGCGGTGAGCACTTCATCGATCATCGTCTCGATTGCACCGCTGTCCGTTATCTGCTTCAGCCCCTGTTTTTCGATGATTTCGTCTGCCGAACGTCCTTCGCCGTTCCACAATGCCTCGAATATTTTTTTGGCGATATTGTTGGAGATCGTGTTGTCGGCGATTCGCGCGACCAGTCCGCCAAGTTGCGTTGCGGATACCGGCGATTCGCTGATTTCCCGGTCTTCCTTGTTCAGACGCGCCGCCAGATCAACCGTAACCCAGTTGGCGCAGGGCTTGGCGCTTGCTTTTCCGGCAGCTGCGACGGCGGTTTCGTAATAGTCGGCGAAATCCAGTGAGGCGGTTAGCGCTGCTGCATCGTAGGCGGATAGCGCGTAGTCCGTAACAAAGCGATCGCGCTTGGCGACCGGCAGTTCGGGCATCGCGGCTCTGCTGCGTTCGATCCAGTCCTGGTCGATGATCAGTGGTAGCAGGTCGGGATCGGGGAAATAACGGTAATCATGAGCATCTTCCTTGCTGCGCATGGCGCGCGTCTCGCCAGAGGCGGGGTCGAAGAGCACGGTTGCCTGTTCGATGCGTCCGCCGTCTTCGATCGTGGCAATCTGCCACTGGACTTCATAGTCGATGGCTTGCTGCATGAAGCGGAAGGAGTTCAGGTTCTTGATCTCGCGCCGCGTGCCGAACTCCTTCTGACCAACCGGGCGGACAGAGACGTTCGCATCGCAACGGAAGGAGCCTTCCTGCATATTGCCGTCGCAGATGCCGATCCAGCGCACCAGCGCATGCAGCGCCTTGGCGTAGGCGACGGCCTCGGCGGAAGATCGCATGTCGGGTTCCGTGACGATTTCGAGCAGCGGCGTTCCGGCGCGGTTCAGGTCGATACCGGTTTTGCCTTGAAAATCCTCGTGCAGCGATTTTCCGGCATCTTCTTCAAGGTGGGCGCGAGTCAGGTTGACCGTTTTTTCGACGGCTTTGTCACCCTGCCCGACCTGAATGACGAGTTGGCCGCCAACGACCACCGGCAACTCGAACTGGCTGATCTGATAGCCCTTCGGCAGGTCCGGATAGAAATAATTCTTGCGTGCAAAAACCGATTTTTGTGCAACGGTGGCACCGACCGCCAATCCGAAACGGATCGCACATTCGACGGCGGCTTTGTTGAGTACCGGCAGCACGCCGGGCAGCGCAATATCGACCGCACTGGCCTGCACATTGGGCTCGGCGCCAAAGGCGGTCGAGCTGCCGGAGAAAATCTTGGATTGCGTCGCGAGTTGCGCGTGCGTCTCGATGCCGATGACGACTTCCCACTGTTTCATTGTCTCTTACTCACTCTTCAAGAACAGCGACCGTTCCGGGTATCCACCAGGATCGGCCAGAGATAGCTGAAAGAATCACCGCTGCACTGCGTTTGGCAGCCAGTAAAGGCCACCGTAACACTCTTCTCCCGCCCCAATTCCTGCGCCCACATGCGCACCGAGCAGCCGCTAACGGGGTCGGCGAGCATTACCGTCGGCAAGCTGCCGGTCTGCTGGAAGTTTTTCATGTCGAAGCGGCAGATGCCCTGCTTCGGAATATTCACTTCGGCGGTAAAGCGCTGAACTTCGGCGTTTTTCACCTGCAGATCCATCTTCCCGCGCGTTCCGATAGCGTCGCGGAATGCGCATTTGGTACGCACATTCAGCGCCTGATCCGGCATCGGCTTGAGCGTTCGATTGAGCAAGTGCTTGAGCGGCTGCGACTCGATGCGCTCAGGCGCTGGCGTGATGACTGCAACCGGCTCTGGCACCGGCGCAGGCGGCTCGGGTAAAGGCGTCGGCGTCGTGCAGGCGCCGAGCAAGAGGATCAGCGTTGCCGCGCAAATCGACCGCATGCATTGAACCTCAGGCCAGCTCAGCCGGATGCTGCAGATGCCAGCCGGTCACCTGTTGATAGCGATGCGCCACGTTGAGTAACCGCGCCTCGTCGAAATAATCGCCGATCAATTGCAGTCCGGCAGGCAGACCTTGGGCCAGGCCGCAGGGAATTGACATGCCCGGCAGGCCGGCAAGGTTTACGGCAATGGTATAGATGTCGGAAAGGTACATCTGCACCGGGTCAGCGGCCTTTTCGCCGAGCTTGAAAGCGGTGCTCGGGCTGGTCGGCCCCATGATCACGTCGCATTGCTTGAAAGCGGCAACGAAATCGTTGGCGATCAGTCGGCGAATGCGCTGCGCCTGCAGGTAATAGGCGTCGTAATAACCGTGCGACAGCACATAGGCGCCGATCAGAATGCGGCGCTTGACCTCGGCGCCAAAACCCTGCGCGCGACTTTTGCTGTACATGTCGTTGAGGTCGCTGTAGTTCGGCGCACGGTAGCCGTAGCGTACCCCGTCGAAGCGCGACAGATTGGAACTGGCCTCGGCCGGAGCGATCACGTAGTAGGCCGGAACCGAGAGTTTCATGTTTGGCAGGCTGATGTCGACTGTCTCGGCGCCCAGTTTTCGGTATTCGGCAAGCGCTGCCTCGACGAGTTGCATGACTTCGGGAGTGCAGCCCTCGCCGAAGAACTCCCTCGGCAGGCCGATTTTCAGGCCGGCGAGTGGCTTGTTGCCGACATCGGTACGCAGTTCTGCGCAGTAGTCTTCAGTGGGGCGATCAAGGCTGGTTGAATCGCGTTCGTCGAAGCCGGCCATGGCGTTGAGCATCAGCGCACAGTCTTCGGCAGAGCGCGCCATCGGGCCGGCCTGGTCAAGCGACGAGGCGAAAGCGATCATGCCGTAGCGCGAAACGACGCCGTAGGTTGGCTTGAGGCCGGTCAGGTTGCACAGTGCTGCCGGCTGGCGGATCGATCCGCCCGTATCGGTGCCGGTCGCGGCCGGGGCGAGCAGAGCGGCCACTGCGGCGGCCGAGCCGCCGGATGAGCCGCCGGGAACGCGGCTGATATCCCACGGGTTTTTCACCGGGCCAAAGAATGAGCTTTCGTTTGACGAACCCATGGCGAATTCATCCATGTTCGTCTTGCCGATGTTTACGGCGCCGGCCGCGTCAAATTTGGCGATCACCGTGGCGTCGTAAGGGCTGGTGAAGTTGCCGAGCATCTTCGAGCCGCAGGTCGTTCGCCAGCCTTTGGCGCAGAAAATATCCTTCTGCGCAAAGGGGATTCCGGTCAGTGGGCAGCCTTTGCCAGCGGCCAGCCGTTGATCGGCAGCGCGTGCCTGGGCCAGACTTTTTTCGGCATCAACCGTGATGAAAGCGTTGAGTTGTGGATTGAGGCGGGCGATGCGGTCAAGGTAGAGCTGCGTCAGTTCGACGCTCGAAATCTCCTTGCCGGCCAGTGCCTGCGCCAGCGCGCTCAGGTTGCGTGTGATCATTCGATTACCTGCGGCACGAGGTAAAGACCGCCTTCGGTCTCCGGCGCGACGGCTTGGAAGGCGGCGCGCTGATCGGTCTCGGTCACGCGGTCTTCGCGCAAGCGTTGCGCAAGATCCTGCGCATGTGCCATCGGCGTGATGCCTGCTGTGTCGACAGCCTGCATTTCCTCAATCAGGGCGAAAATTCCGGTCAGGTGGCCGAGCGTGCTTTGTGCCTCGGCGTCGCTGATTTCGATTCGGGCAAGGTGGGCAACGCGCCGGACTTGTTCCAGGGTGAGCGACATGGCGATGAAATCAGTAAGATATTAATTTAGGGAGCCATATAAGGTATCATAAATGCTTTACCCGCCGCAGCCCCAGCGGAGCTTTCACGGATTTTTTCAGCATGTTCAGTTTTCTGCGCAGTTATTTTTCGAACGATCTCGCGATCGACCTTGGCACCGCCAACACCCTGATTTACGTCCGCTCCAAAGGCATTGTCCTTGACGAGCCGTCGGTCGTCGCCATTCGTATGGAAGGCGGGCCGAACGCCAAAAAGACCATTCAGGCCGTCGGCAAGGCAGCCAAAGAGATGCTTGGCAAGGCGCCGGGCGCGATTACGGTCATCCGCCCGATGAAAGACGGCGTGATCGCCGACTTCACCGTCACCGAGCAGATGCTCAAGCAGTTCATCAAAAAAGTGCATGATTCGCGGCTTTTGTCGCCATCACCGCGCATCATCATTTGCGTCCCATCAGGTTCCACACAAGTTGAGCGCCGCGCCATCCGCGAATCAGCGATCGGTGCGGGCGCCAGTCAGGTGTTCCTGATTGAGGAGCCGATGGCCGCTGCCATTGGCGCCGGCCTGCCGGTTGCCGAGCCAACGGGTTCGATGGTTGTCGATATTGGCGGCGGGACAACCGAAGTTGGCGTCATTTCGCTGGGCGGCATGGTTTATGCCGGTTCGGTGCGTGTCGGCGGCGACAAGCTTGACGAAGCGATCATCAATTACATTAGCCGCAATTACGGCATGCTGATTGGCGAGAACACCGCCGAGAACATCAAGAAGACCATTGGCTCCGCCTTCCCGGGCGCCGAAGTGCGTGAAATGGAAGTTTCCGGCATCAACAAGGCCGAAGGCATCCCGCGCAAGTTTACGATTTCATCGAACGAAATTCTCGAGGCGCTCACCGAGCCGCTCAACAACATCGTTTCAGCGGTGAAGTCGGCACTTGAAAAAACGCCTCCTGAACTTGGTGCCGACATTGCCGACAAGGGCATGGTGCTCACCGGCGGCGGCGCGTTATTGCGCGACCTTGATCGCCTGTTGATGGAAGAGACTGGCCTGCCGGTCATCGTTGCCGAAGAGCCCTTGACCTGTGTCGCGCGCGGCTGCGGATTGGCGCTCGAAAAAATGGACAAGCTCGGCAGCATCTTCGCCTCGGATTGAGTCGGTACGGTGTAAGCTTCGCGCTTCGCCCGTTTTTTACCGTAACTGATGGATTATCAGCCGCCACCGTTCTTCAAGCGTGGACCGGCGCCTTTGGCGCTGTTCTCGTTCTACGCCGCCTTGTCGGTCTCCCTGCTCGTTGTCGATGCGCGTTTCCACACGCTTGAGCTTCTGCGACAGGGCTTGAGCATGTTTACTCATCCGCTGCAGCAGGCGGCGCATGCGCCGGCAGATATTTTCAGCAACGCCGGTAATTATTTTTCCAGCGTTACCCGCCTGCAGGACGAAAATGCGCAGATGAAGCACGCTCAGCTCGACGGCGCGACCACGCTTTTGCGCACCCGTCAGTTGGAGGTCGAGAACGAGCGTCTGCGTCGCTTGCTTGGCGTCAGGGAGCGTCAGCAGGCAAGCGGCCAGGTGACACAGATTCTTTTTTCTGCACGCGATCCATTTTCACGCCGTGTCGTCGTCGACAAGGGTTTGCAGGACAAGATCGTCGCTGGACAGCCGGTTGTCGATGATGCCGGGATTGTCGGTCAGGTAACGCGGGTCTTTCCTTTCGTTTCGGAAGTCACGCTGATTACCGACAAGGATCAGGCGGTGCCGGTGCAGATCGTTCGAAATGGTCTGCGTTCAGTGGTTTTTGGCTTGGGCGACGGTCGTCTTGAACTGCGCTTCATGCCGGCCAATGCGGATGTGCAGAACGGTGACATGTTGGTGACTTCCGGCCTTGACGGGATTTTCCTTCCCGGTTTCCCGGTCGCCAAGGTTGTGCATATTGAACGCGACACCTCGTATTCCTTTGCCCGTATCTACTGCGTGCCGGTTGCCGGGGTTGAAAATTTTGGCGAAGTCATGGTGCTTGAGCCGCGCCTGGCGACGGCCTTGCCGACCCAACTGACCGCTGAAACCGTCGTCGATGGCGGAAAGTCCCCCGACAAGCCGCTGCGGGCGAAGAAGAAACACTTGAAAAAGGAGTGAGAGGCTAGCCATGCAACCCACCTTCTCGTCTTCGCGCATTTTGCTGCCGGTTCGCCCGTGGTTTATTGTCCTGAGCCTGCTTGTTGCGCTGTTTTTGAATTTTCTACCGACCTCGAACTGGCCGGGCGTACCCGATTGGGTTGCTCTGCTTCTCGTATTCTGGAGCGTGCGCGAGAGCCGCAAGGTCGGCATGGGCTCGGCCTTTATTCTCGGCCTGGCGATGGACGTTGCCGATGCCAGCATGATGGGGCAGCATGCGCTGGCTTATGTGCTGGCGGTGTATGGCGCCTCCTCACTGGCGCGCCGCATCCTGTGGTTTCCCTTGGGTCAGCAGGCTTTGCATGTGCTGCCGCTGCTCCTCGTCGTTCAGGTTGTCCAGTTCGGCGTCCGGCTGCTGGCTGGCGCCGAATTTCCGGGTTTGGGCTATTTCATCGGGCCATTTATCGGCTTTGTCCTCTGGTTGCCGCTGACTTACGTGCTTCTGCTGCCGCAGTATCAGCCCGTCGATCGCGACGCCAATCGGCCGATTTAAGCCTTGCATATGCGGCGTTCCGCACTGAACACCCGGGATCGCGAGCTCGATCGCTTCCGCTTTCGCCTGGCCGTCGCGGCGGTGGCGGTGGTGCTGTCGTTTTCTACCTTGATTGGCCGGTTCGTCTATCTGCAGATTTTCCAGCACGAGTATTTCACGACGCGCGCCGAGGACAATCGCATTTCGCTGGTGCCGATCGTTCCCAATCGCGGTGTTATCGTCGATCGCAGCGGCACTGTGCTGGCTCGTAACTATTCGGCCTTCACACTCGAAATCACGCCATCGAAGGTGCCTGATCTGGATGCCACGATCGATGCGCTCGGGCAACTGATCGAGGTCCTCCCGAAAGACCGCAAGCGTTTTCGCAAGCTGCTTGAAGAAAGCAAGACCTTCGAGAGCCTGCCGATCCGCACCCGGCTTTCAGATCAGGAAGTCGCGAAATTTGCCGCTAACCGCTTTCGCTTTCCCGGTGTCGAGGTCAGGGCGCGCCTGTTTCGCCAGTACCCCTTGGGTGAGGTGGCCTCGCATGCTCTTGGCTACATCGGACGGATCAACAAGCGCGATCTTGAAGTGATTGATGACAACGGACAACTGGCCAATTACAAAGGTACCGATCACATCGGCAAAACCGGCCTCGAGCAAAAGTACGAATTCCAGTTGCACGGTGAAGCAGGCTATGAACAGGTGGAAATCGACGCGGGCGGGCGGGCTGTGCGTAGTCTGGCACGCACGGCACCGGTGACGGGCAACAATCTGACGCTGACACTTGATGTCAAGTTGCAGCAGATCACCGAAAAAGCTTTCGGCGATCGCCGCGGTGCCTTGGTCGCCATTGAGCCCTCGACTGGCGGTATTCTCGCGCTGGTGTCGACGCCGACCTACGACCCCAATCTCTTTGTTGACGGCATCCGGACCGACGACTGGGATCTCCTCAACAATTCGCCCGACAAGCCGCTGGTCAATCGCGCGCTAAATGGCGCGTATCCGCCCGGCTCAACATTCAAGCCGCTGATGGCGCTGGCCGCCCTCGAACTCGGCAAACGCACGGCAAGTCAGACGATCTCCGATCCGGGCTTCTTCAACTTTGGCGGCCATCATTTTCGCGACGACAAGAAGGGCGGGCATGGCACGGTCGATATGTACAAGTCGATCGTCCACTCCTGCGACACCTACTATTACATGCTCGCCAACGATATGGGCATCGACAATATCGCGCGCTTCATGGGCAGTCTCGGTCTGGGCAGCCGCACCGGCATCGATATCGAAGGCGAGTCAGAGGGCGTGCTGCCCTCCCAGGAATGGAAAAAACGCCGGTTCAAGCGCCCCGAACAGCAGAAGTGGTACGCCGGCGAAACGATCTCGATCGGCATCGGGCAGGGCTACAATGCCTATACGCCGATTCAGCTGGCGCAGGCGATGGCTACCATCGCCAATGACGGGGTGATGTACCGACCGCATCTGGTGCGCTATATCACGGACAGCAAGACCGGCGCCAAGACCTACATTGAGCCGCAGCCGCTGCGGACGCTGCCATGGAAGCCGCAGAATATAGAAATAATCAAGAAGGCGATGATCGGTGTGAACAAGGAGGGTACGGGGGCACGCGCCTTCGCCGGCGCGGCTTATGAGTCGGCAGGCAAGACCGGAACGGCGCAGGTGTTCAGTCTCAAGGGCGCCGATTACAAGGCGGGCAAGCTCAAGCAGGAATTGCGTGACCACGCACTTTTTATTGCTTTTGCGCCGGCTGACAAGCCAAAAATAGCACTCGTTGTGCTGGTTGAAAACGGCGGTTTTGGCGCTCAGTCGGCCGCGCCGATTGCCCGCATGGTCTTCGATTATTACCTGCTCGGTAAATTGCCTAAGGGGCCGGCGCAGGAAGATGAAGCGGCAGAAGAGGAAGAGGGGGAATAGGTGATGCTTCAGCAATACCTCCGTCGTTTCTGGGTGCGATTGGTCGTGCACATCGACGGCCCGCTGCTGCTGATCACCGGTGCCCTGATGCTGGCTGGGCTGGCGACTATCTACAGTGCCACCTACGACGCCAACAACCGGGCGTTGAGCCAGTTGCTCAATATGTTTGTCGGGGTCTGCGTGATGTGGTGTGTCGCCCAGTTACCGCCGCAAAAGTTGATGCGTTATGCAGTGCCGCTCTATGTGCTGGGGGTCATTCTGCTGGTTCTCGTCTTTTTCTTTGGGATCAAGATCAATGGTGCCAGACGCTGGTTGCCGCTTGGTTTTACCCGCGTCCAACCCTCCGAAATCCTGAAAATCGCGATGCCGTTGATGCTCGCCTGGTACTTTCATAAGTACGAGGCAGCGCTGAAATTTCGGCATTTTGCAGTGGCCGGCCTGCTGTTGATTGTCCCTTTCGGGCTGATTGCCAAACAGCCCGATCTCGGTACGGCAATTCTTGTCGGCGCCGCCGGTTTTTATGTCATCTTCTTCGCCGGCTTGCCGTGGAAGGTCATCGTCGGCATGATCGCCGCCGGTGCTGGGGCTGCGCCTTTTGTCTGGACCATGCTGCACGATTATCAGCGCAAGCGCATTCTGACGCTGATCGATCCGACCACCGACCCGCTCGGTTCGGGCTATCACATCATCCAGTCCACGATCGCCATTGGCTCTGGCGGCACGACCGGCAAGGGGTGGCTGGGCGGTACACAAACCCACCTCGAATTCATCCCGGAGCGCCACACCGACTTCATCTTCGCGGTGTTTTCCGAAGAGCATGGCCTGCTGGGTAACAGCATTCTGGTGGCACTCTACACGCTGCTCATCGTGCGCGGCATGATGATCGCAGCCAATGCGTCAACGCTCTTTGCACGCGTCCTGGCCGGTTCGATCACGCTGAGTTTCTTTACCTATGCCTTTGTCAATATGGGCATGGTCAGCGGCATTCTGCCGGTGGTCGGCGTTCCGCTGCCCTTCATGAGCTATGGCGGCACGGCATTGGTTACACTGTTTCTTGCCCTGGGCATCCTGATGAGCATCCAGACACACCGGATGCTGGTAAAACAGTAGGCGAGGGGCGACGCCTGATGCGAACGAAGGAGCGCTTCCTGTTGGTCTTGCCAGCGATTTTGTCAGTATTCTTGCTGGCGGCTTGCGGCACCCCGCCTGCGCGTCAGGTCGAGCGGGTTGAAACCCCGGCAGAGACGTCAAAACCCGTAGCCAAGTCGGCCAGCAAGGGGAATGTCACCCTCAAGCGGGGTGGCGGTTTCTATAAGGACGACGGCCCGGCTGAAGACACGCCGGACAATCTTGATGCCATTCCCGATGCCGAGCCCAAGGCCGAGCCGCTGCATCGTTTTGCCAATCGCCCCTACGTCGTCCTCGGCAAGTCGTACGTGCCGAATACGACGCTCAAACCGCACCAGCAACGCGGTATCGCCAGCTGGTACGGCAAGAAATTTCACGGGCAGAAGACGTCGATCGGCGAACCGTACGACATGTTTTCAATGACGGCTGCGCATCCGACGCTGGCGATCCCGTCGTACGTGCGGGTGACCAGTGCGAATAACGGCAAGTCCGTTGTCGTTCGGGTGACCGATCGCGGCCCGTTTCATGCGGATCGGGTCATTGATCTTTCTTACGCAGCCGCTTACAAGCTCGGTTTCATCAACAATGGCAGCGGGCCGGTCGAGCTTGAAGCCATTTTGCCGGGCGATGCGACGGGGCTGACTTATGCGCAGGTCAAACCGCCGGAGCGGCTGGCGGCAAAGCCATCCGTGCCACGCAGCGAAGGCGATGAAATTGAGGCTATTGCGCAGAAACTGGCTGCCGAAGAGTTGCCGCAAGCGGTCGCAGTTGCCCCGTTGCCGGTTCCGGCTATTGCGCCCGCCCTGTTGACGCGCGGCCTCTTTCTCCAGCTTGGTGCCTTTGCCAGCGCCGATAATGCGGAGAGTTTGCGCGCACACCTGTCGCGCGAGCTGGAGTGGTTAAATGAAGCAATCCAGATCAATGCGGGGGGTGGTATCCACCGCGTTCATCTCGGCCCCTATGCAAGCCGTGCCGAGGCTGAGAAAGTGGCTGAGAAAATACGGCTGGCGCTGGGTTATAAGCCCACTTTCGTGACGCGCTGATCCCGGTTTGTTGACACAAAACACCTACAAGTCGCACGCTGGGCGCTTGTTATAATTCGCTCTTTGCCAAGAATTCATCCAATGCGCAAGCTCCATACCTTTTTCGCCGCCCTTCTTTGCCTCCCCCTGCTGGCTGCCGCTCAACAGATGCCGACGCCTCCAGCGCTGGCCGCCAAATCCTGGCTGCTGATCGAGTCAGGTTCCGGCCAGGAACTTGCCGCGCAAGCGCCCGATGAGCGACTGGAACCCGCCTCGCTAACCAAGCTGATGACGGCTTACCTGACGTTTGCCGCGCTCAAGCAGGGAACAATCAAACTCGACCAGATGATTCCGGTGTCCGAAAAGGCATGGAAGACGCAGGGGTCGCGCATGTTCATCCAGGTCGGCACGCAGGTGAAGGTCGAGGATCTGATCAAGGGCATGATCGTGCAGTCGGGCAATGATGCTTGTGTCGCACTTTCCGAAGCGGTTGCCGGCAGCGAGGAAAACTTCGCGCAGATGATGAGCCGCGAGGCGCAGCGTCTTGGCATGAAGGCGTCGAGCTTCCGCAATTCGACCGGTCTGCCTGATCCGCAGCACTACACCACGGCGCGCGATCTGGCGACACTGGCTGGCGCGCTGGTTCGCGATTTCCCCGAAGACTACGCCAAGTTTTATTCGCTCAAGGAATTCCGTTACAACAACATTACGCAGCCCAACCGCAATCGCCTGTTGTGGCTGGACCCGACGGTCGACGGCATGAAAACCGGGCACACCGATGCTGCCGGCTATTGCCTGATTTCGTCGGCCAAGCGCGGGCCGCGTCGTCTGCTCTCGATCGTTCTCGGCACCGCGTCCGATGGCGCTCGCACGCAGGAGTCATTGAAGCTGCTCAACTACGGTTTCCAGTTCTACGACGCGGTCCAGCTTTACACCAAGAATCAGACGATCTCCAGCATCAAGGTATGGAAGGGACAGGAGAGCATCGCCAAGGCGGGCTTTGCCAGCGACTTCATTCTTGCCGTGCCCAAGGGCTACGGCCCCAAGGTCAAGGCCGAACTGGTCTCGCAGCAGCCGCTGGTCGCTCCGGTGGCGCTCGGGCAGGTGGTTGGTACGATGAAGGTCAGCATCGATGGCAAGCCTTATGGCGATTATCCGGTAGTGGCGATCGAAGCCGTGCCGGCAGCCGGCTTCTTCGGTCGCATGATCGATACGATCCGTATGTGGTTCAACTAGGGCGGGCGTCAATGACGGCGTATCTGAACGGGCAGTTTCTGCCGATCGAAGAAGCGAAGATTTCGCCTCTCGATCGCGGCTTCCTGTTTGGTGACGGCGCTTACGAAGTCATCCCGGTCTACTCGCGCCGCCCTTTTCGCATTGATGAGCATCTGCGGCGTTTGCAGCTGACGCTCGACGGCATCCGCTTGCCGAATCCGCACGCGCTCGAAGAATGGCGCAGGCTGGTCGAGCGCATCATTGCCGACAACGAATTTGATGATCAGTCCGTTTATATTCAGGTGACGCGCGGTGCTGACAGCAAGCGCGATCAAGCCTTTCCGAGCGGTGTTGCGCCGACCACCTTCATTTTCACCGCGCCCCTCGTCACCCCGTCTGCCGCCCAGCGCGAGATGGGCATTGCGGTTGTTTCGGCACTCGACAATCGCTGGCTGCGCTGCGATCTGAAAACCGTGTCACTGCTGGCCAACGTGCTGTTGCGCCAGCAGGCGATCGACGCCGGTTGCGTCGAAACGATCATGCTGCGCGACGGCTATCTGACCGAAGGCGCTGCTTCCAACATCTTTGTCGTAAAAAATGGGGTGCTGCTGGCGCCGCCCAAGGACCACCGGATGCTGTCCGGCATCACCTACGATGTGGTGCTCGAACTGGCTGCCCGGCATGGCATGGCGCATGAAGTTCGCGAGATATCCGAAGCGGAACTGCGCAGCGCCGACGAACTGTGGATGACCTCGTCGACCAAGGAAGTGCTGCCGATTACCGTGCTTGACGGCAAGCCGGTTGGTAACGGCAAACCGGGGCCGGCGGCCAGGCAGATGTATGCCTGGTACTGTAGTTTCCGCGACGATGTGATGAGAAAATCCGATGTCTGAGACGCAGCAGCAGGAAACACTGCTTGAATTTCCGTGCGCTTTTCCGCTCAAGATCATGGGCCTCGCCAACGACCTGCTGGCGCAGGCGGTGCTCGACCTTGTCCTGCGCCATGCGCCCGATTTCGACGGCGCAACGATGGAGATGCGCGCCTCAAGCGGCGGCAAGTACGTCAGCCTCACCTGCACGATCAATGCGACCTCGAAGCAGCAACTCGATGCGCTGTACCGGGAACTGACCAGCCATCCGCTGGTCAAGGTTGTTCTCTAAACAAACCGGTTCGTGCCCGTGACCCCGGAACTCCTGCTGCGCGATCTCGGCCGCGTCGACTACGAACCGACCTGGCGGGCAATGGTCGATTTCACCGCCATGCGCACTGCCGAAACCCCTGACGAACTGTGGGCTTGCGAGCATCCGCCGGTCTATACGCTGGGGCAGGCGGGCAAGCCTGAACACCTTCTTAGCGATATCGGCATCCCGCTGGTCAAGATTGATCGTGGCGGCCAGATTACCTATCATGGTCCCGGTCAGGTCGTGATCTACCTGCTGATCGACCTGTCGCGACGAAAGATCAAAGTCCGTCAGCTGGTCAGCAATATCGAGCAGTCGGTGATTGATCTGCTGGCCGAACACGGCGCCGTTGCTGAACGCCATGGCGGCGCACCCGGCGTCTATGTTGGCCCGGCCAAAGTCGCCGCGCTTGGCCTGCGGGTGAAAAAGGGTTGTTGCTATCACGGCGTCAGTCTGAACGTCGATATGGATCTGTCCCCTTTTCTGGCGATCAACCCCTGCGGTTATCCGGGCATGCCGGTGACGCAAACCAAGGACCTCGGCATCTCCCTGACGTCGTCACAAGCGGCGCAGGCACTGGCGAGGCATCTCAGAGTACAACTGGAGCGCGATGAATGAGTGAGCAGAAAATAAAACCGGCAGCCAAGGTCGCCGGCGTCAAGGAAAAAGGCGAACTGAAAACGGCGCGCATTCCGATCAAGATCATCCCCGTCGAGCAATTGCGCAAGCCGGCCTGGATTCGCGTCAAGGCCGGCAACGAAAGCGGACGCTTCGGCGAAATCAAGCGCATGCTGCGCGACCAGAAGCTGCACACCGTTTGTGAAGAGGCTGCCTGCCCGAACATCGGCGAGTGCTTCGGTCGTGGTACGGCGACCTTCATGATTCTCGGCGACATCTGTACGCGCCGCTGCCCGTTCTGCGATGTCGGTCACGGCAAGCCGTTGCCGCCCGATGTCGATGAGCCGGCC
>CAJAHZ010000316.1 GCA_903939665.1 uncultured Pseudomonadota bacterium
CCGGAAATTCTGGCGAACAAGGCATTGGATTCCTCGAGCCGACCGCCAGCGCGATAGGAGCGCCCCAGCCAATAAATCCAGGCGGGTTGCCCGGCGAGTGCAGGCGGCATTTTTTCGATCGTCGATCGCACCGTCCCCCAATCGCCCACACGCAATGCGGCTCGCACTTTCCATTGCGCAACCTCATCGGAGAGCGGCGCATCACCTGCCTGCCGATACCAGTCGAGCGCCTCCGGAAGATGCCGTTGCGCCCCTTGCCAAGCAACCTGGCTCCACGCCCAGCCCTTTTCACCCGCCTGCAGCTTGCTCTCGATCTTGCCCAGCTGATCGGCCGCAACACGCGGTTCGTTGCGCGCCATGCGCTGGATGGCCAATGCCGCCAGTTCGCGGCTCATGCGACTGGTCGAGAAATTGGCCGGCAGTTTGATCAGCCAGGGCAAAGGGCGATCGATCACCGTCTCAGCCAGCTTGGCATCCGGCGTCTGGCTCGACGGCAGGTAGTTCATGCTGTAACGCGCGGCGGCCATCTTGTTCGCTTCGAACTGGCGGCGGATGCGTGTCCACACCTCATCGGCCAGTACGCGCTTTTCAAGGATCAAGGCTTCGAGGACCGGGTAGCAAGGCTCCGACGGCTCGATCAAAGTCAGCCAGAGCGGCATCGCGTCGTCGAACATCGTTGCATCGCCCCGCGCGCGACGGCTTTGCAGCGCATAGCAGGCGAGTTCCTGATCCGGGTCGCCAAGCAGCGGGTAGTCAAGGTCAAACTCGGCCCATTGCTGCTTCTTGGCAAGCTGCCTTAGCCACTCGCTGCGCAGCCGTTCGGCAAGGTAGGATTTTTCCTGGCGGGCGAGAAAGGCGCGAATGGTCGCCGGGTCGGCATCCCGGAGTCCGCTCAACATGCGCCAGTAATCGACATAGATTTCGAGTTCATGCCCCTTGAGCTCGGGTGCAATATGCTCCAGCCGGGCCATATCCCCCAGACGAAAGGCGTCGCGAGCAGCAAGAAAACGTTCGTCGGATGTCGCCGCGGGTGCTGCGGCATGAATCAGGGAAAGCGCGAGGAGAAAAGCGATGGAGCGAAACTTCATGATAAGCTGGAACACCTGTAAACACTGGCTTTCAGCATACCACATGGACAGCGGTTTAACGCCGGAAAAGAGCGCAAAAAAAATAGCGGCAGCGCAGCTTGCCGAACGCCGCGAACTTCGCCGCCGCTTTCTTGAGCGCCGGCAGGCCTTGTCGGCTGACGACTGCGCGCGGCTATCCTGCGAACTGTGTGCTCATTTGCGAACGGGCTTTCCGCAACTGGCGGGAATGCGCGTTGCTTTTTGCTGGCCGGTGAACAACGAACCCGACCTGAGACCGCTGCTGGAAGCATGGCTGACTGAAGGAAAGACCGGCTTCAGCGCACTATTGCCGGTAGTCATCGAAGAAGACGCTCCGCTCGCCTTCCGTGCATGGACAAAGGAAACAAGGCTCGAGAACGACCGCTACGGGATCCCGACACCGGCCAGCGGCGAATTCATTGTTCCCGAAGCGCTGCTGCTGCCGGTGAACGTTTTCGACGCAGCGGGCTACCGCATAGGCTATGGCGGCGGCTATTTCGACCGGACCCTGGCGGCGCTCGGCGCACAAGGAGAACGGCC
>CAJAHZ010000317.1 GCA_903939665.1 uncultured Pseudomonadota bacterium
CGAGAAGATACGCACCATTGGTGACAGTTCGCTCAGCATGCCAAGCATGCCGATATCGCACAATGGCGCCGCCTCTTGTAACGCATCGCAATCGGTCGCCGGCCAACCCAGCGCATCAGCCAGCAGAGCCGCGTTCACTCCTAGCAGCAGTACGCGTGCAGGGGAGGCCTTGTTGTGACAGCCCACCCCGAGGGCCAGTCGCCACAGAGGTTCGTGTCGGGCGGCACCAAGGGCAGCGACAGCCTGCTGGCGCTCACGGCAAACCAGTGCAAAATCATCAAGCACCCGGTACAGTTGCTGGCAAGCCGAATTGACCACAGCCAAGTGATTCGTTTCTGCCGCACAATGAGACGTACTCTCCATAGCATGTACTGCCGGCAGCTTGGCTTCGGTCGCAGTTATTATCCCCTGATCCATTTCATTCTCCTTGCGCCGGTGCCGCAATCAGGTCTTCACACGGCACAACGACCGGCAAGTAGACTGTGATGCAGCTACCCTTCCCCAATTCGCTGCTTACCTCGAGCGAGCCGCCATGCAATTGAATAATTTCCTTGACCAGCGAGATGCCAAGTCCTGTTCCCGGAATAGCACCCGAAGGATCGGCACGCCAGAAACGCTCGCCGAAATGAGCCAACTGCGCCGCGCTCATGCCGATGCCGTGATCCTCGATAGCAACACTGATCTGCGGCAGTTTTTTGTCTGTTGTGAAGCGCATTGAAATATTGACAATCTCGCCCGATGGCGAAAATTTCAAGGCGTTGCTAAAAAGATTGCTCAATGCTTGTGTGATTTTTTGTTTATCCACATTGACGAGATAGCCTTGATCAGGGGCATCGATCAATACCCGGTCGTTTAACTCCGGAATGGAGAAAACAGTGGATTCCACGATGTGGCGCAGATCTTCGATGGTGAGCTTGAAATCTTTCCCCCGGCGAGCTTCGATGCGCGCCAGATCGAGTAATTCGTTAAGCAAGTCGGTGACGCGGCGGGACTGGCGGACAATTATTTCGAGTGGATCCCGGCTACTTTCCGCGTCAAAATCACGAAGTAGCAGCAGTTCTGAAAAACCGAGAATGCTTGCCATCGGGGTTCGCAATTCATGAGCCGCAGTGGACAGAAACTCGCTTTTCATCTCTTCAAGTTCACGCGATTTGGTGATGTCCTGGAAATACATGAGCAGCGATGTTTCGTGGCTACCGTGCCGAATCGTTCTCAGCAAAACGCGTCGCTGCGGGCGAACCAGCAGGATTTCCGTTTCGAGATTGCCCCCCCCGTCGATGTCGAGCGTAGCTTGGGCTGCCTCGATGCTGGGGTAGGGGTGGCGTGGATCAGAACAATTGGCGATGTGCTGATCAAGATCCCGTAACGCAAGCCTCCTTGCGGCAGGCAAATCAAGTTCGAAAGTACGTAAAAAAGCATCATTCGCATACGAAACGTGGTTGTTCGTATCCAGTGTGACCAGGCCATCAGCGCTCATTGAGCTGAGCATATCGAGACGCCTCCCCCAGGCCATGATTTGCTCTTCCGCACGCTTCTGATCTGTGACGTCGTTAAAAATGCCAAGGTAATGCGTGAGCCGGCCATGACTATCGTGCACCGGCGAGACC
>CAJAHZ010000318.1 GCA_903939665.1 uncultured Pseudomonadota bacterium
GCTCGTCTATGAGTTCACTGACGACATGAAACCGATCCGCAGCTACTACCTGGGTGATGAGGAAGCGGCAAAAGCCGCAGCAGCAGCCGTTGCCAATCAAGCCAGGGGCAAGTAAGCCTGTGGTCAAGGCATCAACTTCCAACGCCGAGGCGCGGAGGCCCAGAGTGAACGCAGAGAAAAACAAAAATCGCAGAGCGAGAACATTTTCGCTCTTTCGGCTTTTGACCTTCTCTGCGTTCCCTCTGCGTCTCTGTGCACAGAAGGAAATCCCCTTGGGGGACGCCTCTGCGGTAAGTTTTTGATTTACACGGTTGCACTTGGTTTGACGCTATCTCAGCCGGCATTCGCCGCCAAAGCAAAGAAACCCCCAACCCCTGCCACCGCAGAAGTCGCCGAGAAGCAAAGTGACCTCAAGGATCTGCGCGGGCAGATCGAATCGCTGCGCAAAGACATGGCGGCAGCGGAGGGAACGCGCGCCGATGTCGCCGACCAGTTAAAGGACGCCGAACGCGAGATTTCGATCACTCAGCGCGACCTGCACCAGCTCGGCGGACAACGCGCCGGCCTGCAAGCGACACTGAAAGACCTTGGCGCCCAGTCACGCGACCTCGAAAACCGTCTGAACAGCCAGCAGAGCCAGCTTGAAAAACTCGTCTATCGGCAATACCTGCAGGGAAACCCCGACGCCTTGCGCCTGCTGCTGAACGGCGACGACCCGAATCAACTGGCACGCGATCTGCACTATCTGTCCGCCATCGGCCACGCACGCAGCCAGCTTCTGCTCGAGATAGAAGCAACGTTACTGCGCAAACAGGCGCTGACCGCCGACACGCAAGAGCGCGCGGAACAGCTGGCCGCCGTCGAGGCAAAACAAAAGGAACAACACGGCAAACTTGTTGCCCAACGCGAGCATCGCAAAGCAACGCTGGAAAAAATATCGGCAAAAATCGCTTCGCAAAGACGTGAAATTGGCAGTTTGCAGCGCGACGAGAAGCGCCTCGCGCAACTCATTGAGCGACTGGCGAAGATTATTGCTGCCAAGCCCGCTCCGCGTCGTGAGGTCGCGCGCAAGACAGCACCGCACGCGACCGATGCGGAGGCGAACGGCACGGCACAGAGCAAGCCGTCGGTCGCGGAGATCGCCAACGAGCGCACGCCGGAAGCGATGCCGTCGGGTGATTTTGCCCGACTGAAGGGCAGTTTGCGCTTGCCGACAAAGGGGGCTGTAAGCAATCGCTTCGGCGCGCCGCGACAGGAAGGCAGCACCTGGAAAGGCCTGTTTATCCGCGCCGGCACGGGCAGCGAGGTAAAAGCGATCGCTGGAGGTCGCGTGGTATTTGCCGACTGGATGCGGGGATTCGGGAATTTATTGATCGTTGATCACGGAGACAGTTACCTGACGATCTATGGCAACAACGATTCGCTGCTCAAACAGGTCGGCGATGCGGTGCGTGGTGGAGATACGGTAGCCTCTGTTGGCAACAGCGGTGGCAACCCGGAATCCGGTTTATACTTTGAACTTCGTCATCTCGGGCAGCCGCTCGACCCACTCAAGTGGGTTAACGTTAAATGATGCCGGCATTGGAGTAATACAGATGGGTAAGTGGAAACAGGCCGGCCTGATATGCGCCGGATTGGTTGGCGGCGTATTGATCAGCCTCCAATTTTCAGCAATGGCCGAAAAGGAGACCCGCACGGGACTGCCGATTGAGGAGTTGCGCACCTTTGCCGAGGTATTCAACGCAATCAAGCAAGGCTACGTCGAGCCGATCGAAGACAAGAAGCTGATTACCCACGCGATCAGCGGCATGCTGTCCAATCTCGACCCGCACTCCACCTACCTTGACGCTGATGCATTCAAGGATCTGCAGGTGGGCACGCAGGGCGAATTCGGCGGTCTGGGGATCGAAGTCGGCATGGAAGACGGCCTGGTCAAAGTCGTTTCACCGATCGAAGACACGCCAGCCTACCGCGCAGGCGTCAAGACCGGCGACCTGATCTACAAACTCGACGACACTCTGGTCAAAGGCCTGTCGCTCTCCGACGCGGTGAAACGTATGCGCGGCAAGCCGAAAACCCAGATCAAGCTGGGCATCCTGCGCAAGGGTGAAGCCAAGCCACTCGAACTGACGCTGATGCGCGAAGTCATCAAGGTGCAGAGCGTCAAGTCGAAGCTCATTGAAGAAGGCTACGGCTACCTGCGCGTCACCTCGTTCCAGGAGAATACGGCAGCGTCGGTGGTCAAGCATCTGAATGAACTCTACAAACCCGGCGCCCTCAAGGGTCTGGTGCTCGATCTGCGCAACGACCCGGGCGGCCTGCTGAATGGCGCGGTGGGCGTCTCGGCGGCTTTTCTGCCACAAAAGACGCTGGTCACTTCGACCGACGGCCGCACCGAGGATGCCAAGCACCAATTCTTTGCCTCTCCCGAAGATTATCTGCGCGGCAGCAAGGAAGACTACATCAAGGATCTCCCGGCCGAGGCACGCAAAGTCCCGATGATCGTTCTGGTCAACGGCGGATCGGCTTCGGCTTCCGAGATCGTCGCTGGCGCGCTGCAGGATCACAAACGCGCACTGGTGCTCGGCACGCAGACCTTCGGCAAGGGCTCGGTGCAAACCGTGCTGCCGCTGCCCGGCAATACGGCGATCAAACTGACCACGGCGCGTTACTACACGCCATCGGGTCGCTCGATCCAGGCCAAGGGCATCATTCCGGACATCGCGGTTGAAGAGACGGCCAATGGCACTTCGGGACAACGTCTGCGTGAGGCAGACCTCGAACACCACCTGACCAACGACAAGGAAAAAGAAACCGCCAGCCCGGCCAAGGAAGCGCCGGTCAAGCCGCAAAGCAAGGCGCCCACCCCGGCCAAGCCCAAAGGCAGCAACGGCAAGGATGGCGCCGACGAAGCCGCGGAACCGCCAAGCCGCGAACTGGCGTCGAAGAGCGACTACCAGCTCAGCCAGGCGCTAAACCTTCTCAAGGGTCTGCAGATCATGCAGAATAGGCAATAAGCCTAATACAGGAGGGGACATGAAACGACCGGTCGCAACACCTCACAAACCGGCACCGATCCGCAAGGAACGGAACATTCAGTTCGCCAAATTTCCACCGGGCCAGGTGCCTGAAGCTTCCGACTATCTCGGCAATCTTGAGCACCTGGAGGTCGAGCCGCGCAACGAACGGCGCGCCGTCGGCGTGGCCTACGATCTGCGCGAGCACTCGCTGCAAAGACTCGAAGGCACGCTTGAAGACAAGGGCTATCACCTCGACAACACGCTGATGAGCAAAATGATGCGGGCGCTCATCTACTATATCGAGGAAACCCAGTTGCACAACCTTGAGGCACCGGACCGCCCGCTCAAGAAATCCCAGAACGAAGCCTACGTCCACGCCTGGGAACGCCACCCGCATGGCGACCACGACGACACGCCGCCGGAGTGGCGGGAGTACAAATAGAGGTTACCGCAGCATGACCAACGGGAATCCCCGGGGATGAACGACGAACAACTGCTGCGCTACAGCCGCCATGTTTTGCTCGATCAGATCGGCATCGAAGGCCAGGAAAGAATCGTCAAGGCACATGCGCTGATCATCGGTGCTGGCGGCCTCGGCTCACCCGCTGCGCTCTATCTCGCATCGGCCGGCGTCGGTCGGATTACGCTGGCCGATGGCGATACGGTCGACCTGACCAACCTGCAGCGCCAGATACTCCACACGCAAGACCGCGTCGGCCAGCCTAAAGCGCTTTCCGGACAAGCGGCGCTGGGCCGCATCAATTCTGAAGTCATCGTCGAAGCCATCACCGAGCGACTGTCCGGCGAGCGCCTTGAAGCGCTGGTCGCCAGCGCCGATGTCGTTCTTGATTGCTGCGACAATTTTGCCACCCGTCACGCCGTCAATCGCGCCTGTGTGAAACACAAAACGCCACTGGTTTCGGGCGCGGCGATCCGGTTTGATGGGCAGCTTTCGGTGTTCGACTCACGGCGTGCCGACGCGCCCTGCTACCACTGCCTGTTTCCGGAAGGTGAAGACGTCGAGGAAGTTCGTTGCGCGGTGATGGGCGTCTTTGCGCCGCTCACGGGAATCATCGGTGCAATGCAGGCCGCCGAAGCGCTGAAACTGATCGTAGGAACCGGAGAGCCTGTCGTTGGCCGCCTGCTGCTGCTCGACGGCTTGTCGATGGAATGGCGCAGCGTGAAGTTTGGCAAGGATCCGAAATGCCCCGTTTGCGGCGCTAACTGAAACGCGCCAACAGCCGCAGATCAGCGCCCACCAGGCGGGCATCGCGAATCGCCAAAGAGCGCTTGCCTTCCAGAGATTCCAGCGCCGGCAAATTGAACATCCCGCGCGCCGCATCACCAATCAGGCACGGCGCAAGATAGAGCAGCAACTCGTCGACGAGGCCTGCGCGCAACAGGGATCCATTCAGCTTGAACCCGGCTTCCGCATGCACTTCATTGAGACCGCGGCGCGCTAACGCCTCCATCAGGGCCGACAGATCCACTTTCTCACCCGCTCCCGGCAACAACACGACCTCGGCACCGCGTTCGCGCAAGGCGGCGACCTTGGCGGCATCATCAACTGCCGCAGCAACCAGAACACCGCCGCCGAGCAACAGCTTCGCATCGAGCGGCAATTCAAGACGGCTATCAACGACGACCTTCAAGGGCTGACGCGACGTATCGACACCGCGCACATTGAGCTGCGGATCGTCGTCGCGCACCGTGCCAATGCCGGTCAGAATGGCGCAGGCGCGAGCCCGCCAGCGATGGCCATCCTGCCGAGCAGCCGGGCCGGTAATCCACTGGCTGATGCCATTATCGAGCGCCGTTTTACCGTCGAGGCTGGCCGCCAGCTTCATGCGCAGCCACGGTCGGCCACGCGTCATGCGTGCGACAAAACCGATATTGAGTTCTTGCGCTTCACTCAGCATCAAGCCGCAATCGGCCTGAATACCGGCCTTCCGGAGGCGCGCCAGGCCTGCGCCGGCGACTTGCGGATTGGGGTCCTGCATGGCGGCGACCACGCGCCTCACTTTGGCATCAATCAGCGCATCGGCGCAGGGCGGGGTACGCCCGTGATGACTGCAGGGCTCGAGGCTGACATAGACTGTGGCGCCGCTTGCCGCCTCGCCGGCTGCCTGGAGTGCGCTGATTTCAGCGTGCGCCTCGCCCGCGCGCCGATGCCAGCCTTCGCCGACAATCCGGCCATCCTTGACGATGACACAGCCGACGCGCGGATTTGGCGTGGTGCTGAACAGCCCTTGCTCGGCAAGGCGCAACGCACGCGCCATGAACTCGTGGTCGTTTGCGCTGAACATTGCGGCCAGTGGAGCGGTCAGCGGACTCGCCGCTGCGCGGGACGCGACACTTCGCGGATGAGATCAGAAAACTCATCCACATCCTCGAAGTTGCGGTAGACCGAAGCGAAGCGAACGTAAGCCACTTTGTCGAGTTTCTTCAATTCGCGCATCACCATCTCGCCGACCTTTTCCGACGGGATTTCGCGCTCGCCAAGCGCCAGCAACTTTTCCTCGATACGCGAGATTGCCGCATCAACCAATTCAGTCGTTACCGGACGCTTGCGCAGCGAAAGCCACAGGCTGGCAGACAACTTGTCACGGTCAAAATCGACACGTGAGCCATTTTTCTTGACGACCTGCGGCAGGCGGATTTCTGCCCGCTCGTAAGTGGTAAAACGCTTGTCGCAATTCAGGCACCGGCGCCTGCGCCGGACAATATCACCGTCGTCGTTGATCCGGGTATCGGCGACGGTGGTTTCATCAGCAGCGCAGAACGGGCACTTCATCTTCGATCAGGCGCCGTAAACCGGAAATTTCTTGCAAAGTACCGACACATCCTTGCGTACGCGGGCGAGCACCGCTTCGTCGTTTGGCGCGTCGAGCACGTCGGCGATCAGATGCGCCACCTGCTCCGACTCAATTTCCGTAAAGCCACGCGTCGTCATCGCCGGCGAGCCGATGCGGATACCTGAAGTGACCATCGGCTTCTGCGGGTCGTTCGGGATGCCGTTCTTATTGACGGTGATGTGCGCGCGACCGAGCACTGCCTCGGCTTCCTTGCCCGTAATGTTCTTGGCGCGCAAATCGATCAGAAAGACATGCGACTCGGTGCGACCCGAGACGATGCGCAGGCCGCGCTCCTCGGACAGCACTCGCGACAGCACGCGCGCATTGGCCACCACCTGCTCCTGATAGTGGCGAAACTCGGGCGTTGCCGCCTCCTTGAAAGCCACGGCCTTGGCGGCGATCACGTGCATCAGCGGGCCGCCCTGCAGACCGGGGAAAATGGCCGAGTTGATGGCCTTTTCGTGCTCTGCCTTCATCAGGATGACGCCGCCGCGCGGACCACGCAGCGTCTTGTGCGTAGTCGACGTCACCACGTCGGCATGCGGGATCGGGCTCGGGTAACAACCGGCGGCAATCAGCCCGGCGTAGTGCGCCATATCGACCCAGAAAATGGCGCCAACTTCCTTGGCGACCTTCGCAAAACGCTCGAAATCGATACGCAGCGAGTAGGCCGATGCACCGGCAATAATGATCTTCGGCTTATGCTCGCGCGCCAGCGCTTCCATCTTGTCGTAGTCGATCGCCTCGTTCTCGTCGAGACCATAGGCGACCACGTTGAACCACTTGCCGGACATGTTGAGCGCCATGCCGTGCGTCAGATGGCCGCCCTCGGCAAGGCTCATTCCCATGATCGTGTCGCCCGGCTTGGCAAAAGCCATCAGCACGGCCTGATTGGCCTGCGAACCGGAGTTCGGCTGGACGTTGGCGCAGTCGGCGCCGAACAGTTTTTTCAGACGATCGATGGCAATCTGCTCAGCCACGTCGACATGTTCGCAACCGCCGTAGTAGCGTTTGCCCGGATAGCCTTCGGCATACTTGTTGGTCAGCTGCGAGCCCTGCGCCTGCATCACCGCATGGCTGACGTAATTCTCGGATGCGATCAACTCGAGGTGGTCTTCCTGGCGGCGATTTTCATTCTCGATCGCTCGCCAGAGGTCAGGATCAACTTGCGCCAGGGTGTCTTTAGCGGAAAACATCGTATGCCTCACAAAGCCTTGGGAAAAACGGAAATTGTAGCACGCAGACAACCGCTCGCAGCGGCGACAACGCTCGGCAGGCCTAGGGCAACTCGTCGCGGCTGGCCGCCAGAAGATGCGACGTCTCACCCCACAACTCGAGCGCCCACTGGCCTTCAGCATGGACAATCCAGCTGATGCCGGCATTCGGGATCAGGAAATCTCTGGGCCGATCGAGCGGATTGCCGCGCACGAAACGGTTAATGATGTCGAGCACGCCGCCGTGCGTCACCAGGATGACGGTCTGCCCGGGATGACGGGCGACC
>CAJAHZ010000319.1 GCA_903939665.1 uncultured Pseudomonadota bacterium
AGCGCGCCAAAAGACAGGGCCAGCAATCCAGCGACCAGTGATCTATGCAAGTTTGTCATTTGTCCAAAACCTCAATTTTTCAGATGGGTGATTTTTGACCCTTGCAGGCCGACGCCGGCCATCAGACCCTTCTGGTCGAAGATCATGGCGTAGACGTCGGCTTTGGCGGTCAGCGTGTTGAGGTCCTTGGCAGCGCCGGCGTCGACGACAACGATGTTCGGTCCGACACCGATCTGGAAGTTCTTGCTCTTCCTGAAGTCGGCCAGAACCGGGTCGCTCATGAAGAACAGAACGTAGCCGAACGATTGCGCGCCAGCTTGCAGGCCGACCGAAATGGCGGCCGTGTTGTAGTGAGCCGCGACCTTGTCTTTCACCAGAAGGACGCCGTCGCCGCCTTGCCCGCCGATGATGAAGCCGGCTTTCGTGACGTTCGGAAAAACCAGAATTCCCTTGGCCTTGTTGCCTAGTGCCACCGCGCCTGGCGAGCCGTCATACAAGGACTTCAGTGCTGCTCTCGAATCCTGTTCAAGCAGTGATTTATCCTCGGCGGCGGCCAGTTGCGGGCCGATGAGTGCGACGGTGGCAATCAATAAGGCCGAAAAGGTTTTTGCCAGTGAAAGATATTTGCTCATGATGGGACTCCAGTTTGGTTGAACGTTCAGACTAGTTGTCGGATCGCTGTTTTCATGGCGGCCGGAAATAGTCGTTTGGACTATTCAGTTACTTCCTGAGCTTTGCCGCCTCGATGAAAGCGCGTGCGTCCTTGGCCCACAGGTCGATTGCCGGCTTCACGTTGTCAAGCGTCAGCTTGTCGGTGGGGCTCTTGAGTTCCTGTCCGGCACTTTCGCGCATCCCGGCGCCGACCACTTCACCCGAATCGACGTCCTGTATCTCGTACTCGGTGGCCAGTGATGCTTTCTTCGCCGTCTTTCCGCCGGTGGCGATAAACGCGATCGGCAGGAATTGATAAGGCTTCAAGCCCATGTCCTTGGCGGCGATGGCGGTAATCGCCGGTCTCAGGCGCAGGGTTTTCGGGCCGGGTTCCGCGACCAGCGGCACCACCCCGGCAAGCTCCCGGCGCAATGCTTCATCGAGATATGCGCTGATCTCACGCAGCGTCGCCAAGCTCGCTTGTGCCGTGCCCTTGGGTTCGGGGTAAAGGACGGTCTTGTCGATCAGCAGCGCTTCGTATTTGCCCGGCGTGACACTCGGCGCGATCCAGCGTTTGGCCTTCTCTCCCGAAGGCGACTCGACGTCCTTCAGTTTTGAATAAGCATTGCCCAGAAAGCCCGAATGCGCGGCCTCCTTTGCCTTTTCTTCGGCAACTGCAACGCCCGCCAGCAGAAAAATTCCGGCGGACACACTCATTATCCATGGGCTGATACGCATGATCTTTACTCCAAAAAAATCTGAATGAATACGGTTGATCGTTACGAGTGATCGTAATTCCCCGGCGCATCCCTGGCTATTGGGCTTTGGTCTAACGTTCGTGTCTTTGGGTTTAGCCGAATGGCTACGTTTATCCGCCATCTACATGCGATGGATCATGCATGAGTGCCGGAGCATGCTGGTGTGATCCACTCTGAACGATAAGCAGTCGATGGCCGCGAACCGGGTTTCAATTCTCTGGGCGATGCTCGCTGCCGGCAAGGCGGTTCTGATGCGCAGCTTCGCATTTGACATCACCTCACGGAAATGGCCGGAGGAGCGTTTCCAGCGGATGGTTGACGTTGCGCCGTGCGGCATGATCCTGCTGGATGGCCAAGGGGTGATCCGCTTCGTTAACCTGCGAGTCGAGGCCTGTTTCGGCTATTCGCGTCAGGAACTCGCCGGTCAGCCGATAGAGCGATTGATTCCCGAGAAACTCCGGTCGGCGCACGCCGACAGTATCGACCTGTTCATGGACCAATTTTCCGGTCCGGGAGGGGGGCGCCGTGAAGTCGTGGGGCGGCATAAGGACGGCAGCGAGATCGCGTTGGAAGTCGAAGCCAGCGCGATACCCGGCCCCAAGGGGGAAATGTTGCTGGCCTCAATTATCGACATCACCGCACGCAAACAGGCCGAGCTGGCATTCGAGCGGCAGCGCAACGAGTTGGCCCACCTCTCACGTGTGACGATGCTCGGCGAATTGTCCGGTTCTCTTGCCCACGAACTCAAGCAGCCGCTTGCAGCGATCCTCAGCAACGCCCAGGCGGCGTTGTGCTTTCTCTCGCACGCTGAACCGAATGTCGACGAAGTGCGCGCTATCCTGCGCGATATCGTTAAAGACGACCTGCGTGCCGGCAGCATCATCCAGGGTTTGCGTCTCCTGCTCAAGAAGGAGCAAAGGCAGCGTGAGCCGCTCGACCTGAATGAAACGGTGCTTGATACCCTCAAGCTGGTCCGCAGCGACATGCGGAATGACGACGTCGCTTGCGCCACCGAACTTGCAGCGGATCTGCCCAGCGTCGTCGGCGATCGGGTGCAGTTGCAGCAGGTGCTGTTGAACCTCGTGATGAACGGCTGCGACGCGATGCGTGGTGAGCCGCAGGCCGACCGTCAGTTGCTTGTGACGACCGAGCGCCGTGCCGATGGTCTTGTTCAGGTTTGCGTGGCGGATCAGGGGCAGGGTATCCCACCGGAAGATATGGAGCGTGTCTTTGAACCTTTCGTGACAACG
>CAJAHZ010000320.1 GCA_903939665.1 uncultured Pseudomonadota bacterium
AAGAAAAGTTATCGGCCTGATCGAATCGATGCCCGACTGGCTGGGCGTGATCGACGGCGGCGGCAATCGCCCGGAGATGGATAGAAAACTCTACGAAATGTCGAGCCTTGTCTTACTGCCGTTTCGCGATTCGCACGAGGATATCCGCACGGTGCGCGACGACCTCGACACCTTCCCCCGCGCCTTGGGCATCCCCTCCCAATGGCCGACCAATCCGTGGCAACAGGTGGCGGCGGAACGAACGCTCGACGAGTTGATGCAGGACTACCGATCACGCCTGCTCGACCCCGTCTATGCGGTCAGCGCCAGCAAACTGCTGCTTGAATCCGGCGTGCCGCACAGCATGCCGACGATACTCAACAACGTTTGCCGCGGGCTGGCCCGGCAGGTGCTGACGCGACTGCAATCACCGGCTGGCGGCTGAGTCAGCGACAACACTTGGCGCCGGCTACGCAGCAAGCAAGAACTCACGCACGATGGATATCTGCTCGGCTTCCATGAACATCGGTGCGTGGCCGACGTTGGCAATTTCGACCGTCTGCGGTCGCGGCCCGCGCGCCGCCATGGCCAGCAGGGTTTCAGGCTTCAGCAAATCGGAGTCGGCGCCACGCACCGCCAGCGTCGGGCAACGAATGCGATCGTAAATCGGCCACAGGTCGATATCCTGAAAACTGGTCGCCTGCCGGAAGGAATCGCCGATACCCGGATCGTAGCGCATCTCCAGCCGCCCGTCGGCGGCATGGCGCAGGCTGAATTCGGTGAGGTGCCGCCACTGCGCATCGCTCAGGGCGCCGAACGGCGCGCTGACCAGACGGATGTATTTCTCGGCGTCTTCGTAGGTATCGAACTTCGGCGCGCGACCGACGTACTCGCCAATGCGCTTGAGCGACTCGCCGGTAATCACCGGGCCGACGTCGTTCAACACGAGCCGCGCAATCGGTGAATCGTCCTGACTGGCGATCAGCATGCCGATCAGGCCACCCATCGACGTGCCGAACCAATGCACCGCCTCGACGTCGAGACGCGCCAGCAGCACCGTCATGTCCGCCACGTATTGGGCCAGACCGTAGCTGCTCGGATCGCGCAGCCACTCGCTGCGCCCGCGCCCGACGACATCGGGGCAGATGACGCGATAATCGGTTGCCATGGCGCGTGCCAGATCGTCAAAATCGCGGCTGTTGCGCGTCAGGCCATGCACGCAGACCAGGACGTTGGGATTATCGCGCTCGCCCCACTCCGTATAAGCCATGCGATGCAGGCCACTCGCCGAGACACAACGCACATCGCGCTCGGTGAAGGAAGCCGCGGCCTCGGTGGCAAACCAGCGGGACAGGGCGGCAAGAATACTCATAACGTTAATCTCCTGAAGTCGGCAAAGTCTAGCAGAAGCAGCAAGCGGTATTGCTGCCTCTGCGGTAGGTTTTTATTGCTTGCTATAACGGCATCACTGCCCATGCCAATAGCGTCGATAGTCCTGCCGGTAGGCCGAAAGATCGATCGCTTCGGCCAGCGTGACGCGCATTGCCCCATCGCGGTCGGTGCGCCACAGCCGGCTCCCGGCATAGCGCTCGACGATATCAGGGCGCGGATGATTGAAGCGGTTGCGATAGCCCACGGGGAAAATAACCTCACGCGCGCCCACTGCCGCAACAAATTCCGGGGTCGACGAAGTCCGGCTGCCGTGATGCGGCGCCACCAGCACATCGCTGCGCAGCAATGCCGGCGTCGCCGCCAGCAGGCGCTTCTCGTCGCGCGCCTCGATATCGGCGGTGAGCAGCACGCTGCCCGAGGCATTCTCGATGCGCAACACGCAACTCATGTTGTTCGTCTTCAGCCCCTTGATTTCGTAATCGGCGAGCAGCGGATACAGCATCGTGAAGCGCACCCCGTCCCACACCCACGCCTGCCCGGCGGCGCAGCGCTCACCCGCCAGTTCGGGCATCGAGGTCAGCGTTCTGGCGATCGGCAGCGCATCCTGCACGGCGACGACGCCGCCCGAGTGATCGGCATCGCGATGCGTCACCACCAGGGCATCGAGCCGCGCCACGCCGGTGGCACGCAGATAGGGAACCACGATGCGCTGTCCGGCGTCCGACTCGGCACTGTAGAGCGGCCCGGTGTCGTAAAGCAGCGCGTGCTGCGCCGTGCGCACGAGCACGGCCAGCCCCTGGCCGACGTCAAGCACCTCGATCCAGGCCTCGCCGGCTAGCGGGCGTGGCGCCGGCCAGAGGAGCGCCGGTAACAGCAGGCACAGCCCGAGCCAGCGCGCCGGAAAGCCGCGTGGCAGGAGCAGCCAGACAACGCCCAGCGCGGCGACCAAGGAAGCCCATGGCGGCGGCGCCGGCTGTTGCCAGACCGGCCACTGCGCCAGCCATTCGAGCACGAACATCATCTGCACCACCAGCCAGTGGTCAAAGTGCAGCAAGGGCGGCCACGGCAGGATGGCAAAGAGCAAGGCCAGCGGCGTGATGACGAAACTGACGAAGGGAATCGCCAGCGCATTGGCAAGCGGCGAGACGAGCGAAAACTGTTGAAAGAGCAACAGCAAAAGCGGCAGGCTGCCGACCGTCACCGCCCATTGCGTGGCACCCCACTGCGCGAGCATCGCGCGCCAGCCGCGAGCCTCGCCAACGCGTGAGCTGCCGACAAAAAACAGCAGCCCAACGGCACCGAAAGAGAGCCAGAAACCGGCCGACAGCACCGCCCATGGATCAAGCACGAGCACCGCCAGCAAAGCCAGCAGCAACGTGCGACTGGCGCCAAAATTTCGCCCCGACCAGAGGGCCAGCGCCACCACGGTCAACATGTAGAGCGTGCGCTGCGCAGGCACGGCGAATCCGGCGAGCAGCGCATAGGAAAAAGCCGCCAGCCAGCCGGCGACGACGGCCGCCTTCTGCGCCGGCAGGCGCAGCATCAGGCGCTCACTGCGCCGCCACAGCCAGCCAGCCAGCGCGGCAAACAGGCCGGCCAGCATCGTCACATGCAGGCCGGAAATACTGACGAGGTGGGTAATCCCGGTACGGTTGAAAACCTTCCACTGGGCGGCCGGGATCACTCGCTGATCGCCGACCGTCAGCGCAATCAGCACGCCGAGATAAGGGGCCTCGGGCAGCAGCGCCGTGAAACGATTGCGGATCGTGTCGCGCAGCCATTCGACCGCATAATCGGGACGCGCCACGAAGCCGTCGAGACGCTGCGCCTCGCTGCGTGGCCGAATGTAGCCGGTGGCGCGGATGCCGCGCTCGAAAAGCCAGGCTTCGTAGTCGAAACCATGCGCATTGGCGTTGCCGTGCGGGCGCTTGAGGCGAACCGTGAAACGCCAGCGTTCGCCGGGGCGAACCGCGCCGCCCTCGTGCCATTCATCCTCCTGCCAGCCGTGATACCACGAAAGCATGATCCGTCTGGGGACGACGGTCGGCGCGGCGTCTTTGGCAGTTTCAACGGATTCAACAGACTCAACGGACTCAACATCAAACTCGAAGCGCTCGCCGCGCCCGAAGCTTTGCGGCAGCGCTGCGACAACGCCGACCAGATGCACGTCGCGGCCCTCCCAGGCTTGCGGCAACTGCTCCGCCAGACGGCCCTGCGCCAGCCACGCCGCCCAGACAAAGCCGAGCAAAGCGCTGAAAATCAGGAGCAGCAGACGCGCCGCCCCGTGTTTTCGGCGCGCGAACAGGCCGATGCCGAACAGCGCGAGAAGGCAGAGAACGGCGGTCAGGTTGGCGCCCGGCAGATCCGCCTGCAACTGGAGAAAGCCGATGCCACAGGCAAAGGCGAGGATGATCGAGCGCATGCGCCGATCAGCGACTTGTCAGGCCCGCCGGCAAGCCGCCCCGGCGCATTGAATCAGCCCAGTTTGAAGCGCCGCGCTTCGGCTTCCAGGGTCTCCGACAAACGCTCCAGTTGCGTTGCCGTTGCGGCATTTTCGGCAACGGCCGCGCTGTTCTCCTCGGCCATCTGGGCGATGCGTTCAACGTTTTTGGCGATCTCGGTGCTGGCTGCGCTCTGCTCACGCAACGAAGACGAAATTTCGCTAACCGTATCGACCACTTGGCGCGCGCTGTTTTCAATTTCACTGATCGACGTGCCAGCCTGGGTGGCCAGCGTGACGCCGCTACCGACGCGCTCGACACCGCTGTTCATGCTGGTGACGGCATTCTTGGCACCGCTCTGGATGGCGTCGATCATCCCGGAAATCTCCTGCGTCGATTTGGTCGTGCGCTCGGCCAGCTTGCGCACCTCGTCAGCCACCACGGCAAAACCGCGCCCCGACTCGCCAGCGCGTGCCGCCTCGATCGCCGCGTTGAGCGCCAGCAGGTTGGTCTGGTCGGCAATTTCCTTGATCACATTAACGATCGCCGAAATCTTCTCGGATTGCTGCCCGAGATCGTCGATGATACCCGCCGACTGATTGACCGCATCCGAAATCAGCTGGATCTCATGCACCACGGTACCGACAATCCGACCGCCTTCAGCGGACAGCTCTCCTGCCCGCCGCGACAGGCCATTGGCATCCTGCGCATTCTTGTTGATGTGATCAACGCCGACAGTCATCTGCTCAACGGCCGCCGCCATCGAAGACGCCGCTTCGCTCTGCTGATCGGTGCTGAGCTGGATCTGTGCCGACGACTCGGAAAGTCGCCGGGTGGCTTCGTGCACCTGATGTGCGCCGCTCTGCACATTCTGGATCAGGCTGCGAAAAGCGGTGGTCATCTCGTTGAGGCTGTCGCCAACCAGCTTCAACTCATCGCGCGTGCCAAGGTCGATGCGTAGCGAAAGATCGCCGGTCGCCAGCGTCCGTGCGTTCCTCGCCAACTCGTTGATACTGTTGATCGACGCGTAATAGACGCCAATCGAGACGTAAACGTAAACCAGCAGCATCAACACCGAGACGCCGACCGCGATGCGCAGATCGCGCTGCGCCTTGTCGATCCGGCGCTGGATGAGCTGTTCGAGCGACGGCAACAGGGTCTCGAACATCTGCTTGTAGCCCTTGTCGATCGCTGAAGTGGTCATCGCGAAGTATTCGGTGGCGGGCATCGTGAATGCGCCGATGAACATATCCTCGACAATCACCTTCGTCACCTGCTGCGTCGCATCACCCATATCCTTCGTCGCAGCATCAAGCGCCACTTTCATTCCCGGGTTATAGCGCGACGTCTTTTCCAGATTGACGCGCAGCGTCTTGACCGCCGTATTGAGTTCGGCCAGCAGCGCGGTCATGTCGACCTGCTGCTGTTGCAGTATCTGCTTCTTGGTCAGGATCCCGGTGCCGCTGGCCCGCAGTCTGCCGAGCCGCTCCAGCGCAACGGGCAGCTTGATGAAGGCCGTATCGACGAGATACACGGAATCGATGTCCGGATCGTTGGTCAGCATGTATTCATCGGCGACAACGGCCTGAAATACCAAGGTGTCCTCAATCAGGCGAGAATGCGCCGCCAGACTCTCGGTTGAGGTCCAGCCCAGCCCGTCCTTGCGGATACTCTCCCAGTCGGCCAGTATTTTTTTCCAGGCATCGTGCGCCAGAAGCGCCGGCATGAACTTTGGCTCGACCTCCTTGATCGCCGCGACGACATCGGTCTCCTTGGCTGCGCGCTTTTCCTTCATCGCCTGATTGCCATTGATCAGCGCGGCGGACATCCCGCGATGCTGCTGGAGGTGCTGCACCAGCCGCGCCATCGGCTTGACTGCCTCAATGCCGGCCAGTTCGCGCTGTGAAGTGCGGATCACCTGGTCGAGACTGTTGTAGAGACCCAGCAGCAGGACCACGATGGCGGCCAGCGCCAGCGCGCCCATCACGGCATATTTCCTGGAGTAGCCCAGACGGTTCATCAGGGCGATGGCAGGGGCAAATAGTGACTGCATTGTTTGTTCTCCAGACGGCCAGGATGCCGGTATTAGGTTTGTTATGTTTCAGCTCTCGCCGTTTACGGCGACCGCATGGCATTTCTTGAGCAAGCGCAAAGAACTCACAGGCTACCGTCCAGACGCCCATCACGCAAGGTCAGCACGCGCCCGGCGCGTGCTGCGAGTTCGAGATCATGGGTCACGATGATGAAACTCGTCTGGCGCGAGCGATTCAGCGCCAGCATCAGTTCGAAGACCGCTTCGGCGGTTCGGCCGTCGAGATTGCCCGTCGGCTCGTCGGCCAACACGCAGGCCGGCTCGGTGACCAGTGCGCGCGCCATCGCCGCACGCTGGCGCTCGCCGCCCGACAATTCGGAGGGCGTGTGCTGCAGGCGATGCGCCAGGCCGACATCGGAGAGTACTGCGGCAGCACGTTCTTCCGCCTCAGCCCGCGGCATGCGGCGGATCAGCAGCGGCATCGCGACGTTTTCGAGCGCCGTAAACTCGGGCAACAGATGATGAAACTGATAGACGAAACCGAGGTGGCGATTGCGCAGCACGCCACGCTCGGCATCGCTGACGCCGCCCGTTTCGCCAATCTCGCGGCCCATCAGCTGTACCTTGCCGCCGCTCGCCGAATCCAGCCCGCCGAGCAGATGCAGCAGCGTACTTTTGCCAGACCCGGACGCACCGACAATCGCCACGCGTTCGCCAGCCCGGATTTCCAGATCGACGCCAAGCAATACCGGCACCTCGGTGTTGCCCTGCCGGTAGATCTTGCTCAACCCCTGACATGACAGAACCACATCACTCATAGCGCAGCGCCTCCGCCGGATTGACGCGCGAAGCGCGCCAGCTCGGATAAATCGTCGCCACCAGCGCCAGCACGAAGGCCACCCCGGTGATCGTCGTCACATCGCGCCACTGCAGTTCGGATGGCAGGTTGGAGATGTAATAAACCTCCTTGGCGAGAAACTGCGTACCGAGCAAGCGTTCGATGAACGGCACGACGACATCGACATTAAGCGCCAGCGTCACGCCACCGGCGATGCCCATGCCCAGACCGATGAAGCCGATCAGCGCCCCCTGCACCATGAAGATCGCCATGATACTGCCCGGGCTGGCCCCGAGCGTACGCAGAATGGCAATGTCGGCCTGCTTGTCAGTCACCGCCATGACCAGCGTCGACACGATATTGAACGCGGCAACAGCGACAATCAGCGAAAGGATGATGAACATCATGTTCTTCTCGATCTGCACGGCGCGGAAGAAGTTGGCGTGGCTGCGCGTCCAGTCGCTGATGAAGGCCTCGGCGTCGATGCGCCCGGCCAGTTCGCGGGCGACGCGCGGCGCCTTGA
>CAJAHZ010000321.1 GCA_903939665.1 uncultured Pseudomonadota bacterium
CTGAGCGAGCGTTCGCGTTTCGAGCACGGCCAGGCGATTCGCGGCGGCATCCCGGTGATTTTCCCGCAGTTCGCCGATAGCGGCCCGCTGCCTCGCCATGGTTTTGCGCGAACTTGTACGTGGGAATTGCTCAGTGCCCGCCACGACAAGGACTATGCGTGCGCGACCTTGCGTTTGACCGACAGCGAGGAAACACGGGCGCTGTGGCCGCATGCCTTTGTTGCCGAGCTGACGGTGATGATCGCGGGCAACCGGCTTGACGTCGAGTTCGAGGTCGAGAACACCGGCAGCGATGCGTTCTCCTTTACGGCTGCGCTGCACAGCTATTTCAGCGTGGCCAAGGCCAATAGCTGCCAGTTGCAGGGGCTCGATGGTGTTTGTTATCTCGACAAGGCCGATGGTGGAAAGCTGAAGCGCGAGGATGGCGAGACCGTGTTGCTCGATGATGAGATGGATCGCGTCTATCTCGATGTGAGCAAGCCGCTGCTGCTCTGGGAGCCGGCGAGGCACCTGGCGATCGAGTCCGAAGGCTTTCCCGATGTGGTGGTGTGGAACCCGTGGATCAGCAAGTGCGCCGCGCTCGACGACATGCCGCCCGACGGCTATCGGCAGATGATCTGCATCGAAGCGGCAGCGGCGGGGCGTCCAGTCGAACTGGCGCCCGGTGCGCTGTGGTCTGGCCGGCAGACGGCGATTTCGTTGTGATCGGCGCGTGATCAAGCCCGGCCTGCATCCGCGTAATCGCCATCGCGGGCGTTATGATTTCCCGCAACTGATTGCGGCCTGCCCGGCGCTGGCGCGTTTTGTTGCGCCCAATGCGCATGGCGATCTGTCGATTGATTTTGCCAAAGAGCAGGCGGTGAGGGCGCTCAATCGCGCGCTGCTGCAACATTGCTACGGCGTGGCCGGCTGGGATATCCCGCCCGCTTATCTGTGCCCGCCGATCCCCGGTCGTGCTGATTATGTGCACCTTGTCGCCGACCTGCTGGCGGAGGACCGTGGCGGTCAGATTCCGCGTGGCGCGACCGTGCGCGGGCTGGATATCGGTGTCGGCGCGAACGGCGTTTATCCGCTGATTGCTCACAGCGAGTACGGCTGGTCTTTCGTTGGGGTCGATATCGATCCACTGGCGCTCGCTTCCTTGCAGGAGGTCGTCGATGCCAATCCCGGCCTTGGTGACTTTATCGAGTTGCGTCTGCAGCCTTCGCCGGAAAGAATTTTTGGCGGCGTGTTGCGCAGTGACGAGGTCTTCGACTTCACGCTGTGCAACCCGCCGTTTCATGCCTCGCAGGCCGATGCGCAGGAAGGATCGGCACGCAAGTGGCGGAACCTCGGCAGGGCATCGACCGGCCAGCGCGCTATGCCGCCGCGCCTGAATTTTGGCGGACAGGGGAACGAGCTCTGGTGTCCTGGCGGCGAGCTGGCTTTCGTTCGCCGCATGGTCGAGGAGAGCGCTGTCTGCGCGACACGCTGCCTGTGGTTCTCGACGCTGGTTTCGAAAGAGGCCAACTTGCCGGCGGTTTATGCTGCGCTCAGGCAGGCCGGCGTACAGGCGTCGAAAACACTCGAGATGGCGCAGGGCCAGAAGAAGAGCCGGGTGGTGGCGTGGACGTTTCTCGATGCCCGGCGGCGGCGTGGCTGATCCGCTCTCAGAAAGGTGCAGGGCAGGACAGTGCCAGTCGTTCGCCGTTGAGCGGGTGGATAAAGGCAAGGAAGTCGGCGTGCAGCATCAGGCGCGGCGCCTTCGCCTGTAGCACCGGGCTGGCGTAGAGGGAGTCGCCGAGGATGGGGTGGCCGAGCGACATCAGATGGACGCGCAACTGGTGCGAGCGGCCGGTCTCCGGCTTGAGTTCGACGCGCGTACTGTTGCTGGCGGCATCGTGGGTGAGCACGCAATAGCGGGTGAGCGACGGTTTGCCGATCTCGAAGTCGACTTTTTGCAGGGGGCGATTGGGCCAGTCGGTAATCAGCGGCAGATCGATTTCGCCGCATGAATTTTCCAGAACCCCATCGACCACAGCCACGTAGCGTTTTTCCATTTGCCGGTTCTGGAAGAGGATGCTCAGAAGGCGGTGCATTTCCTTGCTCCTGGCCAGCACCATCAGCCCCGAGGTTTCCATGTCCAGACGGTGCACGGTCAGCGCTTCGGGATAGACCGCCTGCACGCGACTGGTCAGAGAATCGTCCTTGCCGGCGCCGCGCCCCGGTACCGAGAGCAGGCCACTCGGCTTGTTGACCACGATCAGCGAATCGTCGATGTGGCGGATGTCGAGTCCGTTGTCGGGGGGAGCAACGTAGGGCCGGCTGTTCATGGCGTCAGTCGCCGGATTTTTTCGGGGCATCGACATCCAAGGCCCGCCAGCCTTCGATGCCGATCCGTTCGAGCGTTTCGATATTGCGTTCATAAATCTGCGCAGCATCGGGGAAAGCCGCCACGGCACGGTCGATGCTCGCCTCGCGGATCAGGTGCAGGGTCGGGTAGGGCGAACGGTTGCTGTGGTTGCCGATGTCGTCGGGCTCGGCGTCGGCGAAGCAGTAGTCAGGATGAAAATTGGCGACTTGCAGCGTGCCGGCAAGCCCTTGGGTGCGCACGACGACATCGACGAGGTCGAGGAAATCGGTGAAGTCGTCAAAACTCGTCAGTACATAGGGATGGATGAGCAGCGTGGTGTCTGTTTGCTCGGGCGGGATCGCCGCCAGATATTGCAGTTCGCGTTCGAGGTCGGCGAGCAGCGCATCGCTGTCGGCGGCGTCGCTGACTACGTAGCGCACCTGTTTTTTTACCTGCACGCTTTTGGCGAAAGGACAGAGGTTGAGGCCGATCACGGCGCGTTCAAGCCATCTGCCGGTGGCAGCAATCGCTTCGTCGTGGCTGGGGGAGCGCGTGTTGATCATGCTTGTCTCGGCAGGTGAGGCGTGAGCCAGCCCGACAGTGTAGATAGCTGAAGCGAAAGACGCAAAGAAGCTCGGAGTATCGAGGTGCTCGCGTACTCCCCTGTGGCAATGGATCGCAAATCCGATAAACTTCGCAGGCCCCTGCTCAGCGCTGATCGGCAGGGCGCTACAAGAATCCAGAACAACGACAGGGATTTTCAGGAGACCACCTTGAGTATTTCCTCCCCGCAGCTGATAACGATTTCTGTTGGTTTTTCCGACGGCATTGCCGACATCCGCCTGAATCGCGCCGAACGATCCAACGCCATGAACGAGGCGATGTGGCAGGAGTTGCGAACGGCCTTTATTTGGGCGGATGCGACGCCAGCGGTGCGGGTTGTCATCCTCAGCGGAGAAGGCCGAAATTTTTGTGCCGGCATTGATCTGGCGATGCTCGGCGGCGTTGCCGAAGCGGTTGCCAACAAGGACCCGGCACGCAGTCGCGAGGCCCTGCGCCACCTGATCCTCGATCTGCAGGATTGCCTGTCGCGCATCGAGCGTTGCCGCAAGCCGGTGCTGGCGGCGATTCATGGCGCCTGTGTCGGTGGGGCGGTCGATCTGGTCGTCTGTTGCGACATGCGTTACGCGGCAAGCGGCGCTCAGTTTTCGGTGCGCGAGATCGATGTCGGCATGACGGCTGACGTCGGTACCTTGCAGCGTCTGCCGCGCCTGGTGCCGGACGGCATGGTTCGTGAGCTGGCCTATACCGGGCGTAACGTCGAGGCGGACGAAGCGCAGCGCATCGGTCTCGTCAATCGGGTGTTTGATACGCCGCAAGCGCTTGCCGAGGGCGTTCGCCAGATCGCGCAGGGCATCGCTGCCAAATCACCGCTGGCCATACGCGGGACGAAGGAAATGCTCAATTACGGGCGCGATCATTCGGTCGCGGACGGCCTCAACTACGTCGCGACGTGGAATGCGGCGATGCTGATGTCGGCGGATCTCGACGAGTCGATGAGCGCGCTGCGCGAGAAGCGTTTGCCGAAGTTCGCCGACTGATTCGAGGCCGCCTGAGTGAATACCTTTTTGCATCATGTGGCGCTTGCGTCGCCCTTGTTCGTTCTGGTTTTTGTCGGCTATTTTCTGATGCGCTGGAGCGGCTGGCCGAAAGCGATGTCGGAAAGTCTGTCGCGTTTCGTTTTCTCGGTGGCATTGCCGGCCATGCTGTTTCGCATGATGAGCGATCTGTCGAAACTGCCGGCGGTTGACGCCCGTCTGCTGATCGCTTTTTTCGGCGGTTGCCTGATCGTTTTCGTGATCGGGCGCTTGCTTGCCTGGAAGCTGTTTGCACTGGATGGCGTGGCGCAGTCGGTGTTTGCGCTGGGCGGCGTGTTCTCCAACAATGTACTGCTCGGCCTGCCCCTCGCCAAAGTCGCGCTCGGCGACGCGGCGGTGCCGTCGGTGGCGCTGGTGCTGGTGTTCAATGCGCTGATTTTGTGGACCCTGGTGACCGTATCGGTCGAGTGGGCGCGGCACGGCAGTTTCTCGCTGCACGGCTTTGCAAAAACGGCACGCGGTGTGCTGACCAATCCGATTGTTGCCGGGATTCTCTCCGGCACTCTGTTTGGGCTCAGCGGCTGGTCGCTGCCGGCCTTTATCGATACGCCGCTGGCCATGACCGGGCAGGCGGCCGCGCCGATGGCGCTGATCGCGCTGGGCATGGGGTTGGCCGAATACGGCGTGCGCGCGGGTTGGAAAATCAGCGTGGCGATCAGCGCCGTGAAACTCGTTGTGCAGCCGCTGGTCGTCTGGCTGCTCGCCCGTCTGCTTGGCTTGCCGCCGATGGAGACGCAGGTGGTTGTGCTGCTCGCCTCAACTGCCGTCGGCGCCAATGTCTATTTGATGTCGCGGCAGTTCCAGTCGCTGGAAGGCCCGGTGGCCAGCAGTCTGGTGTTATCCACGGGTCTGGCAGCGCTGAGCACGCCGCTGG
This sequence comes from uncultured Pseudomonadota bacterium, assembly GCA_903939665.1. Lineage (GTDB taxonomy): Bacteria > Pseudomonadota > Gammaproteobacteria > Burkholderiales > Rhodocyclaceae > CAJBIL01. The sequence goes on from CAJAHZ010000321.1 coordinate 4,865, forward strand.
TGCTGACGCTGATTGGCGCCTAGCCGATGGTGCGCAGAAATTCGTTACGTAGCTGATCCGAGGTTTCAAAAGCGCCGGTAAAAGACTGGGTGATTACCCGTTCGTCGCCGCGTCGATCTTCGCCGAGCAGCAGGCAGAGCTGTTCGGCCTCGATTACGCAGGCCGCGCCGCGTGCCTTGCCGTGCTGCATCAAGGCTTCGGCGATGTCACGCGTCATCCATTCCTGATAGGTGAAGCGGTGGCCGATCGAATCGACCAGTCGGGCAATGCGGCCAAATCCATGCAGCTTGCCGCCGGGCAGGTAGGCGACGTGCGCCACCCCCCGGAACGGGACCAGATGGTGCGGGCAAACCCCGTGCACGGCGATGCCACGGATCACCACCATATCGCTGCGGTGGTCGTCGAAGCCTTCGCCCAGTGCTTCGGCCGGGTCGAGGTCGTAGCCGCCAAGCAGGCGACGCTGCCAGAGTTCGCGTACGCGCTGTGCGGTTCGACCCATGTGCGCCGCATCCGGCGCGATGCCGCAGGCGTTTAGCAAGTCGCTGATCGCGCGCTCGAAAGCGGCGGGGTCGAAGGCGTTTTGGCGGGGAATGCCGATGCCGGCGGGCATTTGCCCCGGGTGGTCGTTGCAGTCGGGCATGGATGGC
>CAJAHZ010000322.1 GCA_903939665.1 uncultured Pseudomonadota bacterium
GGGGCCGCGATGCGTGTGCTGCCCGGAGACCCCCTGCGATACCGTCCAGATGCCCATGAAGGGCAGCGCCAGCGAGACGCTGTTCGGCGCTCCGACGCGACCGCGGCTGATTTGTGCGCGTTCGTAAGAGCGCTCCGGGAAGTCGGGGGCGTGGAGGTTGAAGCTGCTGGCGATGCGAGTGTTGCGAACCGCCGCGTAGAGCACCAGCCATGCCGCGAGGACGAACGGCAGCGAGAAAGGCACCAGGTGGGCGACGTCCAGTATGCGGCCGAGGGCCAGCGACAGCCAGCAGGCAATCACGGCCGCCAGGATCGCCAAGCCTGCCGTCAGAAAAGAGGGGCGGGCGAAGAGGCCGCCGACCAGCAACGCTGCAAGAATGGCATTGCTGTCCCACGCGGTGCTCGCCAGGTGCTCGGGCGCCGCGCCCATCAGCTTGAGCCAGAACAGCGCCGCACCATAGCCGAGCAATGCAATGAGCAGGTAGTAACGCGAGAAGGCGAGAAGCACGGCCAGCACAAACAGGCCGATAAACGGATCGGGCGTAAAGTAAAGATTGCCGAAGGCGCTCAGAAACTTGTCGGCCTGCGTGCCAAACAGCTCGGGTGGCGCGACATAAGCCTTGAGCTTGAGCGTGGATAGGCTGCTGCCGGCGGCGCCGCTGAGCATGGCGACCAGCGCGAAGGGCAGGCTGAGGATGGGCAGTTGGATCAGCGACCCGGCGAGACGCCCGAGTACGACCGTCAACCAGCCGGAAAAAATGCCGCAGAGTACGGCGAGGGCGAAGACGTTGGCTGCGGCGACCCATACATGCGCAACATAGAGCGCGACCAGCAAGCCGTTGAACACGCACACCGGTCGTTCGCCGGCGTCTGCGCCGGCCACCTGCCCGGCGTACCAGGCGCACACTGCGCCAAGCAGCCCGACGGTGCCGGTCGCCGGATCAAGAAAGGTCATCAGCGCAAGCAGAACGCCAGCTTTCCACGAAGGGATCAGCGACACCCATGCATAGCCCAGAGCGAGCTCTTCGATCAGTTGCTGGAGGTGGCGGCGCAGAAACATTGGCATGGAAATTCGCTTTTTCGATCAGATGAGCGGCACGGCTGCAGTCAGCAGGCGTCACGCGGTATCAGTGGATCACGATTGCCTGATTTTATTGTTTTGTTGATGCGCATCATCTCGGCCTCTTGCTTTGTTGGAGAACTTCCGAGGCTGATTGTGCAGGCCGATGTGGCGTTTACGATGGAGGAAGCTGGGAGGAATGTTGGAGAAGTGTGTGTTTGTGCAAAAGCTCGTCGGCTGACGCATTCCCGGTGTCCGTGATGATTCCGGATGATGGCTGGTTGAATTAAAGTCGTATGTGATAACATCGCTTCAACTGGCTGTTTTTTTACGTTATTTGTTGCGGTATGGAGGTGCCATGCGCCCTGCGGATATCAGTGTAATGCGGAAAAGCTTGTGGTGCCTGCTGGTCGTTTTGTCGGCGGGATGCTTGCCATCGCTCGCCTATGCGGCCGTCACGCCATCGCGGGCAGAGTTTTCGCGTAATGCAGGGGGAGCGGGGCTGAGCCTGGTTTTTCCGGCACCGGTGAAATACAAGGTATTCAGCCTGCGCGATCCGAACCGTCTGGTTGTCGACCTTGATGGTGTGGATAGTGGGCCATCGCTTGATCGGCTGGTTTCCGGAATGGCCAATAGCGACCCGGATATCGCGCGGGTTCGGGTCGGTCATCCGGCTGCCGAGCAGACGCGAATCGTTTTTGATTTCAAGCGGGACGTGCCGAAGGTCGAAACGGCCGTCGCGCCGGAGGGAAATGGCGGTCAGCGCCTGTTGTTGAAATGGCTGTCATCGGGGGTGAAAGTAGCTCAGGCAACGCCCGTGGTCTCCGATGCCGGGCGTAGCAGCGCCGCTGATCCGAAGTCAAAGGACGTGCCGCAATGGACCGTCAGCGCTACGCCGCAAGTGACGTTCGGGCCTTACAGCAAATCATCGATCCGCAGCAGTTTCACTACCGCCGGTGGACTGGTCGATGCGCGATACCTGGAGCGAGGGGGCGTTGCTGTCGGCGCCACGCACACCACGTTGAGATACTCGAATGGCACACCGACGCTTGAGCAGAATGCCGGCTTCCTCTCTGCCCGGGTAAGTTATGCGCCGGATCGTCTGCCGGGAAACTTGACGATGCGCGCCGACCTTCATCAGGTCAACAACAGCGATCCGAGCAACGAGACCAACCGGGTGCACGTGTTCGCCCCGCAACTCTCCTATCTCAGTTTCGACAAAATGCAGTATTTCGACCTTGGCTACGCTTACAGCAGTTACGGCGATAGCGATATCGGCAATCCGTCGCTCAAGGTCAGGCAATTGACGCCGACCGTTGGCCTGGGGCTGAATCAAGGGGCCGACTGGGTGCAGTTGCGTTTGTACGATATCCGCTTCCCCGATTCGGTTCGCACGCAGAACAAATCGGCGACCGATGCGCTGGAGGCGAAATGGACGCATTACATGACGCAGCAGCGCTGGCTCCCCGAGCAGGTCCAGGTTTCGGCACTGGCGGGCAGTCGCCTGTATGCGGTCGATGGCGACACGGCCACGGTCTATAACCTCGCCGACATACAGAAAGGCGGCGTCGGGGTCGGTGCGCAGTGGAAGCTTGCGCCGAGTGTCCAGTTGCAGTTGAATGGCGGCTACAACCGCTACGAGTCGCTGATCGGCGGCGTGAGCACGACGTATTCGGGGTCCCATCTTTATACCGGCGTCAATGCGCAGTGGTGATCCGGTCGATTATCGGGTCCCTTCGCTTCTTTAAGTTCAGCAGACTCGATTTTCAGGAAAACGGCCAATGAAAAACAGCTTCAGGTGCCTGGCGATTGCGCTGCTATTGTCTTCCGGGCTGTGCTGCGCTCAAGGCAGTAAAGGGGCAACGACAGCGTGGCAGGAATCCTATAAACAGGAAGCTGCCGGCAAGTACGCGCAAGCCGCGCAGGCACTTGAACCTGTGTTGCGTGAATCGCCAAACAATGATTTCGCGCTGATGCGTCGTGCCTGGTTGAGCTATCTGCAAGGCCGCCACAATGAGGCGCTCCGTGACTACAACCAGGCCCTGCTGCTCAATCCCCGATCGCTGGAAGCCCGGCTCGCCCTGAGTCTGCCATTGATGGCGCAGCAGCGCTGGAAAGAGGCCGAGGTCGAGTTGAAGAAAGTGATCGCCGCCTCCGCCTGGGATTACACGGCGCATAGCCGCCTCCTCGTCTGCGAGGAAGGGCTGCGGAAATGGAATGAACTGGCGCAACACGCCGCCGAACTCGCCGCCCGCTATCCATCGGACGCAAATGCCCTCGTGTACCTCGCTCGCGGCGAAGCCTGGCAAGGCAATGTGAAGAAGGCCCAGGCCGCCTACGCCCAGGTGCTTGAGCGCGTACCAGCGCATGTTGAGGCGGGAAATTATCTGCTGAAAAACAATCCATGAAGCAGCGTGCGGCCGGTGTCTGTCAGTTTGGTTTCAGCAGGTCTTCTTTGTTCAACAATCCCCCGCGCACCAGTCGTACGCCGTTGTAGATTCGAATCACGTCGCCTTGCGGTCCTCGCCCCTGAGGGAACGCGGCCGGGTCGCCCTGTTTCGGGTCGCTGCGCTGCGCGCCGGCGCCATGCACGTCCTGCAGGGCAACGCCGCCGGGTGAGCGCATATAGCCAAGCGCTTCGCCGAA
>CAJAHZ010000323.1 GCA_903939665.1 uncultured Pseudomonadota bacterium
CATGATGACTGTGGCACGAGTTGAAATGGAGAAGTAGCCGCAGCACAAGTCACTTCCAACAATTTGACGATAGCACTATAAAACAATAAAAACAACAAAAACAACCAAAAATAGTACAAAGTGACAAAAATAGTGCAAATGTAAATGGGGTGGTCGTTTCCCCTATGGCTTGTCGGGCATGGATTGGCCGCCCCGCCGGCTGGATCAATCTGCTGTCTGGTTGATTCGTAGGTGTAGCTGCCGTTGGAAAAGCGGCTTGCGTTGCTGACGTTCACTTGAGAATGTTCAGCGTGCTCTGGTATGGCGCGGGGGCGTGGCACTGGTGACCATTGCTCGGACGTGGAACCCGAAGCAACAATTTGGCTTTGGATAGAGGAGGCTTTCGATGGCAAATGAAATTTGTGGATGCCGGCAAGTCTGCAAGGACGATCCCGGCGAACTCCAGGATCCGATTGCCAAAGCCATCAGGGAGCTTCGAGAGAAGGGCGTGCCGTAAGCAAAGCTGCGCGCCATGGCGCGCGACCGACCCGGTCTGGATTGCCACCCTTTTCCCGCCGCAGAGCCTGGGCGCAATCATGGAGGTGGCCGAGGCGATGGTGGTAGCCCAGTGCGCCGAATGCGCGGTTGACAAGGCGTGCCGGCATCCTCGTTACGGCGGCTGCAGAGGTGTGCTAAATTCTTCTCATTCTTGAACAAATTGGACTTTTGCCGTATGTCGATCCCAGCAGTTCCAATTAGTGTCGCGGTCCATATTGTCGGTTTGGACGAGTTGGCCATCCGCCGGAGGCGGCAGCAGGGCGCTTTCGGCATAGTGGATCAGCCATGAAGGATATCCTCGCCGAGCCAGCGGTTCGCGCTGCGAAGGATGACTACTGCACCACGCGCGAAGCGGCGAGCCGGCTTGGCCTCTCGCTCGGCAAGATTCAGCAAATGGTTGAGCACGGTGAGCTGAAAGCATGGAAGACGAGCGGCGGGCATCGTCGTGTCAGCGTGCGGTCGGTCGAGGAAAGCCTTCGCGAACGCGGCACCGCTGGGTCGGGCTGGACGCCAGGGCCGGGTGGCCTCGACTTGTTGATTGCGGAGGACAACCTGGACCTGCAGAAGTTGTACCTGAAGACGCTTCAAAGTTGGGACATGCCTCTGTCGATCCAGGTCGTCAGTAACGGCATCGACGGCTTGATCCGAATTGGGTTGCGGGCGCCTGACGTGCTGATTGTGGACCTGATGATGCCGGGCATTGACGGGTTCGAGTTGATTCATCGGCTTCGCGCCAATCCGGATCTCGAAGAGATGGACATCATTGTGGTTACAGGGATCGGGCGTGAGATGATTCAAGAGCGCGGTGGCCTCCCTGACACCGTCTCAGTCTATGGCAAGCCCGTCCCCTTTCACGAGCTGAAAGGCTACTTGCAGGCCAAACTGGCGCAGCGGCGTCGCGTTGGCGTGAAGGGGCATGGTCTTTAGAACAAGGCAATGGTGCGGTAGGCGGCCAGTGCCTCGCTTGCGTAGGATCGAGAGCGAGGCAAGGGGGGGTAAAAGTTGCACCTTCCCATCCCCCTGCATCGCTGGTTCCGTTAACGTGAAACACTTTGTTCGGAGCCCCCTGTGACTGGCGCGCGCAGCGCGCCGATTGATAACCCCCCGCGAGGGGGGAAGGGGGGCGGGCGAATAAGCAGCTTTTCGCGTGTTTCATCTTCTGCGGGTGGCACTCGGTGCCATGAGCGTTAGGGAAAGCGGATGGTACAGCCGCGCAGCGGAATCATCGCAGCCATCGCCACGGCTCCCGGTCGCGGCGGAATAGGAGTGGTGCGCGTATCGGGCGC
>CAJAHZ010000324.1 GCA_903939665.1 uncultured Pseudomonadota bacterium
CTGTTTAGCCTATCCGGCAGCGACAAATGCCTGCCCCTTTGCCGTTTTCGAATAACATCATTTCTTTGAACGACAGCACCAACCGACCGCCGAGCCCGTCGAAATCAATTCCCACCCTCGGCCACCGCTGATTGAGGACACCACTGTGCTAGCCCAAAACACCACTCCCAGTTCGATCGTGAGACACCTTGATCAGTATGTTATTGGCCAGGATGAAGCAAAGAAGGTATTGGCGGTCGCGGTATATTCGCACTACAAGAAAATTTCAGGGTCGCTGAAAAACGACGAGGGTATTGCCAAGAGCAACGTTCTGATTATTGGCTCTTCCGGAACAGGCAAGACTTTGTTGTGCGAGACACTGTCGAAAATGCTCGGTGTTCCGTTCGTGACTGCCGATGCCACTTCACTGGCACAAACCAAGTATGTCGGCGAGGAAATCGAGGCCATATTGCAACGTCTGGTCGAGCAAGCCGATGGCGATATCGGCAAAGCTCAGGCGGGGATCGTCTTCATCGATGAAATTGACAAGCTAAAAACAGCGGAAGGCCAGACGCGCGCCGTTTCAGGCGAAAGCGTGCAGCATGCCCTGCTGAAGATCATGGAAGGCTTTCCGGTCAAATTAAAGAACAATCTCTACATCGACACTTCAAACATTCTGTTTATCTGCGGCGGGGCATTTATCGGCCTGGACAAGATACGGGCGAAAACCCAGAGTTTTGGTTTTTTTGCTACCACTAGCGATGATGATCAGAACATTCTGGATCGTCTGAATAACCGAATAAAGCCAACCGATCTTTTCGAATTCGGTTTGATTCCGGAATTTACCGGTCGTCTGCCGATCATTGCCAATTTCCAGGAGCTGACCCGAAACATGCTGGTCAGAATCATGACCGAGCCAAGGAATTCAATTTACAAGCAGTATGTTGAGATATTCAAAAGCGAAGGTGTAGAGTTGAGCATTGGCCCAAGGGTGTTCGAGCAGATTTCAGAACTCGCGGTCGAATACAAGACCGGCGCCCGCAGCCTGCGAGGCATCTTCGAAGAGTTAATGACGCCTATCCTCTATGCGGTTCCGGACGACCCCACGATACAACGGGTTGTCATCACGTCCTTGTTCGAAGAACCATCCCTGATCAAAGGACCTTCTGCGGCGCCAGCTTGACGCCCGCCTTTGAATGGGTGGTGCCAGTACCAGCCGTTGCTTTTATGGTGCCAGTGCCAGCCGTTGCCTCTATGGTGCCAGTGCCAGCCGTGGCTTCTATGGTGCTAGATTGTCGATGTTGCGCGTAGTTGCTCAATCGACGCGACGTCGTAACCCAGGCCAGCAAGCACCTCATCAGTGTGTTCGCCAAGCTTCGGCCCAATCCATTCGGTTGAACCCGGCGTGGCGGATAGCTTGGGCACGATGCCTGGCATCTTGAAGGACTTGCCGTCGGGCAATCTGGCCGTTTCGATCATCTGTCTCGCAAGAAACTGCGGGTCGGCAAACATGTCGGCAATCGAAAATATGCGCGATGCCGGAACCTCAGCCATACTGAGCAGACGTAGCGCATCGGCCTCGTCCTGCGTGGCAACCCAAGCATCAATCGCGGCATAAAGTTCGTCGCGCCGCGCGTCGCGTCCGGCGTTGTCGGAAAGTTGCGGATCGACGGCCAGATCATCACGGCCGATCGTCTGCATCAAGCGCCTGAAAATTGCATCGCCATTGGCGCCGATGGCGACGTGCTTGCCGTCGCGGGTAGTGTGCGTATTCGACGGCGTGATGCCGGGCATGATGTTCCCGGTACGTTCGCGAACAAAGCCAAAAACGTCGAATTCCGGCACCAGCGACTCCATCATCGCAAACACCGCTTCGTAAAGCGCGACGTCCACGACCTGCCCCTTTCCACCTTGCTGCTCCTTGTGCCGCAGCGCCATCAGCGTCCCGATCACCCCCCACAGCGCGGCAATTGAATCGCCGATCGAAATACCCGTCTTGACCGGCGGACGGTCGGGGAAGCCGGTAACGTAGCGCAAGCCACCCATCGACTCGCCCATTGCGCCAAAGCCTGGCTGTGCCGCCATGGGTCCGCTTTGCCCGAAGCCCGACAGACGCAACATGACGAGGCCCGGATTGGCTGCCGAGAGTGTTTCCCATCCAAGACCCAGCTTCTCCAGCACGCCGGGACGGAAGTTCTCGATCACGATATCAGCCTCAGCCACAAGCTTGAGAACGATCTCGCGCCCGGCCGGATGTTTGAGATTGACTGTCACGGATTTTTTGTTGCGCGACTGCACGTACCACCACAGCGAGGTACCTTCGTAAAGCTTGCGCCACTTGCGTAGCGGGTCGCCGCCGTCAGGCGATTCGATCTTGATTACTTCGGCACCAAATTCGGCCATGATACGCGCGGCAAAAGGTCCGGCGATCAGCGTCCCGAGTTCGACAACCTTGAGTCCGGAAAGGGGTTTGTTTGCTGAATTCATTGGCCGAAAAGCGGTTTATGCCCCGCGTGCGCCAAAGATACGCCGATGCCGCATTCGGGCAGGCGCATGAGCAATAACGGCGGAAAGAACGAGGATGATCCAGAACAGCATCAACTGTTGCGGAGGGACGAGAATCAAGCAGGCGAGCAGCAGCAGTTTAACGAGCATCGCGCCGCCGGCCATCTCCGTCAGATGCCCGGGAGAAGTCCACAGATCAATCGCCATCATGGCCACGCCGCTGATGGCGAGCGCCAGCACACTTGGCAGCTTTGCCGCCAGCGGCTGATCGTAGATCAAGGCGGCGCCGACGCCGACCATGCCGACCAGATGCAGCGCGCGCAGCCCGACGATCAGCCAGCGCCGCCCTGGAAAATCCCGAAAATCATCCGCCGCCTGCCGTCTCGCCAAACCACGCTCCCCGAGCTTATTTTTATTCAAGCAGTTCGCTACAAACACGATACCAAACCAATTCTATCACCCAAAAACAAGGCCCCCATACGGAGGCCTTGTCGGAAAAACAGATAAAGCAATCGCCTACATGCGCTCGATCATCGCATCACCGAAAGCCGAACACGATACTTCCGTAGCGCCTTCCATCAGACGGGCAAAATCATAAGTCACGACCTTGTCGCCAATGGCGGCTTCCATAGCCTTGATGATCAGATCCGCCGCAGCCGTCCAGCCCAGATGACGCAGCATCATTTCAGCGGAGAGGATCAGCGAGCCCGGGTTAACTTTGTCGAGACCAGCGTACTTCGGCGCCGTTCCGTGCGTTGCTTCGAAGCAGGCATACTTGTCGGAAATGTTAGCCCCCGGTGCAATACCGATACCGCCGACCTGTGCCGCAAGTGCGTCGGAGATATAGTCGCCGTTCAGATTGGTCGTCGTGATCACGTCATACTCGGCCGGACGCAGCAGAATTTGTTGCAGGAAGGCGTCGGCGATCGCATCCTTGATGATGATGCCATTCGGCAACTTGAGCCACGGCCCACCGTCGATCTCGACGCCGCCGAACTCGCGCTTGGCCAGAGCATAGGCCGAGTCACGGAAGTTGCCTTCGGTGAACTTCATGATGTTGCCCTTATGCACGATCGTCACCGACTTGCGGTTGTTCGCGATCGCGTACTTGATGGCAGCACGCACCAAACGCTCGGTGCCCTCGACGGAGATCGGCTTGATGCCGATGCCCGAGGTTTCCGGGAAACGTATCTTGGTGACGCCCATTTCCTTCTGCAGGAAGTTGATGACCTTCTTGCAGGCATCGGTGCCATTCGCCCATTCGATGCCAGCGTAGATATCTTCGGTGTTCTCGCGGAAGATGATCATATTGGTCTTGGTCGGATCCTTCAGCGGGCTTGGTACGCCCTTGAAGTACTGCACCGGACGCACGCACTGATACAAATCGAGTTCCTGACGCAGAGCCACGTTGAGCGAGCGGATACCGCCGCCGACTGGCGTCGTCATCGGGCCCTTGATTGAAACCGAGTACTCCCTGAGCGCGTCAAACGTCTCTGCCGACAGCCACACATCGGAACCGTACATTTTGGTGGACTTCTCACCGGCGTAAACTTCCATCCAGTGGATTTTTTTCTTGCCGCCGAAGGCTTTTTCAACAGCCGCATCAACGACCTTGATCATCACCGGCGTGATATCGACACCGATGCCATCGCCTTCGATGAACGGGATGATCGGGTTATCCGGGGTCGCTTGACCGGGGATGATTTTTTGGCCGCCTTGCGGGACTTTGATCAGACTTTCGCTCATGCCAACTCCATGTGTGGTTTGGTTGTATCCGAATCGAGTGCCAGCACCAGAGGCCAACGGTCGTGCCTGCCTGGATCACAAACCCGAGATCGGTCGGTGCTGCGTGTGTGGGCACGGAAAGTTTGCCGGTGAGCAAATTGCCGTGCAGCACTATCTATAATTATGGCGCAAAACGCCTCGCTCCGCCAGAGATGCACACCGGCAGAAACGTCTGATCAGCAGGCTGGGCAAGCACATGAAACGGAGCTTGATGGCCCGGAACGAATCTGCGGTGTGGTGCAGACCCGTTTCCCATACCCTCACGCGAAAGTCAGCGTCGTGCTGCGCTCAAAGCCGCGTTGAATGTTGCGCTCGGCCGCATGACTGCCTTGCACTTCTCGGGCTCGGCAAGGTAGTAGCCGCCGATATCCACCGGCTTTCCCTGCTCCGCCTTGAACTCATCAACGATTTTCTGCTCATTCCCGGTCAGGCTCTTGGCCAGCGGTGCGAAATGCGCCTGCAGCTCCTTGTCGTCGGTCTGCGCCGCCAACGCCTGCGCCCAATACATGGCCAGATAGAACTGACTGCCGCGGTTGTCCAGTTCTCCCGTGCGGGGAGACGGCGATTTGTTGTTGTCGAGCAGCTTGCCGGTGGCGTCATCCAGCGTCTTGGCCAGGATCGTGGCCTTGCTGTTGCCGGTCTTGATGCCCAATTCTTCCAGCGACACGGCCAGCGCCAAAAACTCGCCCAGCGAATCCCAGCGCAGATGATTTTCTTCAACCAGCTGCTTGACGTGCTTCGGTGCGGAACCACCGGCACCTGTTTCATACATGCCGCCACCGGCCATCAGCGGCACGATGGAGAGCATCTTGGCGCTGGTCCCCAGCTCCATGATCGGAAAGAGGTCGGTCAGATAGTCGCGCAGGATATTGCCGGTCACCGAGATCGTATCAAGGCCGCGGATGACGCGCTCCAGCGTGTAACGCATGGCGCGCACCTGCGACATGTGCTGGATATCGAGGCCGGAGGTGTCGTGATCCTTCAGGTACAGCTCGACCTTCTTGATCAGCTCGGCCTCATGCGGACGGTAGGGATCCAGCCAGAACACCGCCGGCGAGCCGGAATTGCGAGCGCGGCTAACGGCCAGCTTGACCCAGTCGCGAATCGGCGCATCCTTAGCCTGGCACATGCGCCAGATATCCCCTGCTTCAACATGCTGCGACAGCAGGACTTCGCCGGTGGCGAGGTCGGTAATGTTGGCGATGGCGTCTTCCTGAATCTCGAAAGTCTTGTCGTGCGAGCCATATTCCTCGGCCTGTTGCGCCATCAGACCGACGTTGGGGACGGAGCCCATGGTCACCGGATCAAAGTTGCCATTGGTCTTGCAGAAGTTGATCATCTCCTGATAGATGCGGGCGAAGGTGCTTTCCGGCATCACCGCCTTGGTATCCTTCGGCTTGCCATCCGAACCCCACATCTTGCCGCCGATGCGGATCATGGCCGGCATCGAAGCGTCAACGATCACATCGCTCGGCGAGTGAAAGTTGGTGATGCCTTTCGCCGAATCGACCATCGCCAGCTCCGGGCGATGCTCGTGGCAGGCGTGCAAG
>CAJAHZ010000325.1 GCA_903939665.1 uncultured Pseudomonadota bacterium
ACGGCTACTCCAAATTTCTTTTCGACCAGATTGTCCGTCAGCGTCTGGCGGAAGTGGGTTCATTCAACTCGCAGGTCGTCGGTTTTCGCTACTTCAATGTCTATGGTCCCCGAGAGTCGCACAAGGGTCGTATGGCGTCGGTGGCCTTTCACCACTACAACCAGTTCCGTGCCGATGGCAAGGTCAAGCTCTTCGAGGGTTGTGATGGCTATGCCAACGGCGAGCAACGACGGGATTTTGTTTATGTCGGTGATGTTGCCAAGGTCAATCTGCATTTTCTTGATCACCCGGAGCAGTCGGGTATTTTCAATCTGGGCACCGGTCGGGCGCAGAGCTTCAATGACGTAGCGCTGGCCAGCGTCAATGGTTGCCGGGCGCTTGCCGGCAAGGAAGCGCTGCCGCTGGGCGACCTTCTGCAGCAAGGCTTGATCGAATACGTAGCGTTCCCCGAAGCGCTGAAGGGAAAGTACCAGAGCTTTACGCAGGCCGATCTCACGAAACTGCGCAAGGCCGGCTACGCCGCCGAGTTCGCGACGGTGGAAGAGGGCGTTGCCCAGTACGTGGAGTGGCTCAATGCCCACCTATAGAACGCTTGAGGATTACGTCGGCGGCACGCCACTGGTCCGCCTGAAACGGATGCCGGGCGACGCCATCGAAGCGCGCGGCAATGTCGTGCTGGTCAAGCTTGAAGGCAATAATCCCGCCGGTTCCGTCAAGGACAGGCCAGCCCTGTCGATGATTTCGCGTGCTGAGCAACGTGGCGATATCAAGCACGGCGATACGCTGATCGAATCGACTTCCGGCAATACCGGCATTGCGCTGGCCATGGCCGCTGCGATTCGCGGCTATCGCCTGATCCTGGTGATGCCGGAAAACCAGAGTATCGAACGCCGTCAGACGATGCGCGCCTATGGCGCCGAGCTGGTGCTCACGCCCAGAGAGGGCGGCATGGAGCTGGCGCGTGACGTGGCCGAAAAAATGCGCAACGAAGGTCAGGGCATCATCCTTGACCAGTTTGCCAACCCGGACAATCCGCTGGCGCATTACGAAGGCACGGGGCCAGAATTGTGGCGCGAGACCGAAGGGCGCATTACGCACTTCGTCAGCAGCATGGGGACGACCGGCACGATCATGGGCGTTTCGCGCTATCTCAAGGAGCAGAACCCAGCCATCTGCATCATCGGTTGCCAACCCGAAGAGGGCTCGCAGATTCCGGGGATTCGCAAGTGGCCCGAAGCGTATCTGCCAAAAATATTCGACCGTTCGCGGGTTGACCGCGTTGAATCGGTTTCGCAGGCGGAGGCCGAGGAAACGACGCGTCGTCTGGCGCGCGAGGAAGGCATCTTTGCCGGAATCTCTTCGGGGGGGGCGATGGCTGTTACCTTGCGTCTGGCGCGCGAATTGGAGAATGCAACCATCGTCAGCGTTATCTGTGACCGCGGCGACCGTTATCTCTCAACCGGCGTGTTTCCTGCCTGAGCATGAAGCCCGTTCTCGTCTTTGATATTGAAACGATTCCCGATGTGCCGGGCTTGCGTCGTCTGCACGACCTTGACCCGGCGCTATCCGATGCCGAAGTTGCCGAACTGGCGTTTCAACAGCGCCGCGCAAAAAACGGCACTGACTTCCTGCCGCTGCATCTGCAGCGCATCGCCGTCATTTCCTGCGCACTGCGCGCCGGCAAGGATTTTCGCGTCTGGTCGCTGGCCGAGCCGGAGCAGGGTGAGGCAGAGATTATCCAGCGATTTTTTGATGGTATTGAAAAATTCACGCCGCAGATTGTTTCCTGGAACGGTGGCGGATTTGACCTGCCTGTGCTCCATTATCGCGGGCTGATCCACGGCGTCGTGGCGCCGCGCTACTGGGATCTCGGTGACGGCGATTATGCCGATAGCCGTGACTTCAAGTGGAACAACTACATCAGCCGCTACCACACGCGCCACCTCGACCTGATGGATCTGCTGGCGATGTATCAGCCGCGCGCCAGTGCGCCGCTAGACGATCTGGCCAAGCTGATCGGCTTTCCGGGAAAGCTGGGGATGGATGGCAGCAAGGTGTGGGACGCCTGGCAAGCAGGGCAGGTCGCGGAAATTCGCGATTACTGCGAGACAGACGTGGTGAATACCTATCTCGTCGCCACCCGTTTCCGCCTGATGCGCGGTGATTTGTCGCGTGCTGAATACGACGAGGAAATCGCTTTTGTGCGCAGCGAACTGGAGAAGCTCGGCAAGCCGCACTGGCAAGAATTCTTGGCGGCCTGGCAGTAGGACTCCTGTAGTCAGGCTGAGGATCGCGGCATGTCCGGAGCGAGCAATTTAGTTGGGAGTTAACTTGATTTCATGTTCATGCCCAATGCGTCGAGTCGCCTGAAATGTCACGATGGATCCCTCTCTTTATCGTCTGCCTCTGGGCGGTGCCAGCGCTTGCTGAGGATATTCGTGTGCCCTCCCAGGCGGCAACTACGCTATCCGCAACGAGCGGAGAACTGAGCAACCGGCAAATGGAAGAAGACTTGCAGCGCATGACTTGGTCGCAGTTCAGGTCGGTCGTTGAGTCGGTGCCGAAATTGAAAGCCGACATCGATGCCTATGGGCAGACAGGATGGCAATACGTTCAGGCAAACTACACTACCCACCGATGGCGAAAAAATATCAAACGGCTGGACAACACGCAGAAAGAACAGCTGGCCGAGTTGATCCGTCTCACTAAAGACGCCAGATGATCGGTGACTGACGAATCCCTTGCCAGATTGTAGCGACGCCACTGCTTCACCTGAACGCGATTACCAGAGTTCCACTTGCAGCGGTGCTTCGTCCTCCTGGCTAACGGTGTATTCTCCCGCCCTCGTCAAACCTTCGACGATGCTGGCAAAATTGTGATCAAGTGCGCTACTGCTTTCAAAGAGCGTCAAAACCTGACCAACCGCGTTACGCACGGTATCGCTGATGGTAAATTCCTGGTGGTTGCTTAACCCAAGGTGGACGTACATACCTTCAATGCTGTGCGTCATCGTCTCCAGCTCAAGGCGTGTCGCCACCTGCAGTTCACGATAGTTGTGGCGCAATTCCTCGACGGACTGACGACTGACATTGGACAGGGAGCGCAATTCATCTGCACGGATAACCGCTTCGTTGCGCAAATCGATGTTACCAACCGCCAGTTCTGCCGCTTCTGCCATCGTCGCAGCCTGATCGCGAATGCGTCCGCAGAGCGATTGATCTGCGACAGGCATGTTGGTGATCAATAAAGATACGTTGTCGTAGTTGATTATCAGCCGGTTGCCGAAACTGAAGATCCGATCCATATCCTTTGACTTTTCGATCACCGATTCCTCGAGAGGCGAAGCCGGGCCATGTGGTGTCAAGGTCAGTGTTGCATTGGGCGTACGCAGTTGCACATGACAGTGGAGGCCGAAATCTGCCATCGCGCCAATGGTCAGCGCTGCCATCGCGCGCAGCGTACGACAGCCCAGCGCGCCGCGGCTGAATTTGAGCGTGACCTCTGCATCGCCGAGATTTGTCAGTGCGTTCATGGCCATGTCGGACGAGGACTTTATTTCCGCTGCCGTTGTTTCCTGTCGACGCTTGTGATCGATTGCCAGTCGGGCCTTGCGCAACACTTCGTCAGGCATAAAGGGTTTTGCCATGAAGTCACTGCCGCCTGCGTCGTAAGCGCGCAGGCGATCGTCCAGTTCATCGTGACCGGAGAGGAAGATGACGGGCAGGTCGCGCGATGCATCGACCGCACGCAGTCGACGACAAGTCTCAAAGCCGTCTATACCCATTCCCATCTCAATGTCGAGAAACACCATGTCGGGCAGCAGCCCACTGTCCGACTCAGCGATCCACGCCAGCGCCTCCTCACCCGAGTTGATTTCGATTATTTGGCAGCCGGCAGCGACCAGCGTGACGCCGAGCATTCCTGCAACTACGGGGTCGTCATCGACGATCAAAATGCGGCTGGTGGCGACTTGGTCTGAATGCTCTTTCATTTTGTTTCTCCAATTTCTGCACGCTGGGTACGCGCCTCAACTAACGCGAGATGCTCATCTTGATCGGTGAATCGTGTCGCGATCGATTGAAACTCGGCCTGCAGCACAATGAAGGCATCCGTAATATCGGGGTCAAAATGCTGGCCTCGTCCGGCAACGATTATTTCCGACGCCTGAGCATGCGTCATGCCCTGCTTGTATATACGAGGGCTGATCAGTGCGTCATACACATCGGCAACGGCCATCAGCCTTGCCGAGAGTGGGATTGCCTCGCCGGAAAGTCCTTCCGGATAGCCGCTGCCATCCCACTTTTCCTGGTGGGAGAGTGCGATCTCCTTTGCGGTCTCAAGCAGCGGCACACTAACGCCGACTCTTTGCTGTGCGTTTTCGATAGCGTCCCGACCAAGCGTTGTGTGCGTCTTCATGATCTCGAACTCGTCTGCGTCCAAGCGACCGGGCTTGAGCAGTATCCGGTCGGGTATCCCGACCTTTCCAATGTCGTGCAGCGGTGCCGCCTTGAACAGCCTATCTACAACCTCGGTGCTCAAGGCATGCGAGAAACGCTCGTGCGTGCTCATGTGTTTTGCCAGGGCGAGCATGTAATGCTGGGTACGGAGAATGTGATTGCCGGTTTCGTTGTCGCGCGTTTCGGCAAGCGATGCCAAGGCCACCATGGTTACTTCCTGGCTAATACGGAGTTCCTCTGTCCGGCGCATAGCCTCTTCTGTACGACGTGCCACTTCCTGCTCGAGATAGGTGTTTCGATCATGCAGAAAATCGGCTGCCGCTTTAAGTGTCAGGTGGGTACGAACGCGAGCGCACACAATGGGCGGGCTGATCGGTTTGGTGATGTAGTCGACCGCGCCAAGCGCGAAGCCGAGCTGCTCATAGACCGGGTCGCTCTTGGCGGTGAGAAAGATGACCGGAATGTGACGTGTCAGCGGGTTGGCCTTGAGCTGCCGGCAGACCTCGAAACCATCAATACCATTCCACATTTCGATATCGAGAAACACGATATCCGGCAGCGATCCGCTGGCTGATTCGGCGAGTTTTGTGAGCAAGGCCAGGGCATCGTCACCTGAATTCGCCTCGGCGATATCGTACCCGGCAGCGGCCAGCGTAACACCGAGCATTCCCGCCACCACAGGGTCATCATCAACGATCAGAACGCGTGCCCTGAGCGTGGTGACGATTTGGGGGTGGGCATCAGGGTTTTGCTGCATTAGAGGCCTTTTCTATTGATCATGCGTAGCGGGCGTGTCGAGTAATTCCGCCAGTGCAGCCATCGCCTGTTGCCATGCAGCAGACAACGTCATGAATTCCTCATTGCAGCGCAGCGGGTTATCCGTTCCCCGGATCGCCTTGTCGAGCGTCGTTTCAAGGCAGGCTGCAGTGGTTTGCAACTCGATCAGCCCGACGGTACCTGAACCGCCCCTGATTGCATGTGCAAGACGCCTTGCCGTTTCAAGATCGTCTCCATCTAACGCCGCACCAATTTCTGTCACGATACCTGCGTTGCGCTCGCGGAACAGGTGCAAAAACCGGAAGAGCATTTTATGATCGCCGTTCACGCGGGAGAGTGCCGTGGCGTGATCGAATACGTTGGTGACGGCACGCAGGGGAATTGCCGCGGGCGGCACCGGGGAAACCGACGTCACGTCAGCCCCCAGCTTGCCAGACGGCTCGGGATCAACACTGTTTTGCAAAGCCCGGCCCGGCAGCCAGCGCATCAGCATGGCATAAAGGGCGTCAGGCAGGATTGGCTTGGTGAGGATGTCGTTCATGCCGGTAGCCAGCACATGTTCGGTCTCCTCGCTCATGGCGTGGGCGGTCAGTGCGAGAATTGGCAGATCTGGCCACAGCTCTCGGAGGATGCGGGCGGCGGTGTAGCCGTCCATCACGGGCATCTGCAGATCCATCAACACCAGATCGTAGCCGCCGTTGATCGCCGCCGCCACCGCTTGCGCGCCATCGTCAGCCGTGACAACCGTGGCACCGGTCAACCCGACCAACTCACGGCCAACCTGTCGGTTGAAATCGTTGTCGTCTACGAGGAGGATGCGTACGCCGCTTAACTCAGGTTTTATTCCCTGCGTGGCGAGAATAAAGGGCAGCACGGTATGGCCTCCGAGGGCGCTGACCATCGTGTCGTGCAGGGTCGAACGCGTCACGGGCTTGGCGAGGAAAGTCTGTATATCGCCCTTTTCCGACAGCTGGCGGGCCAGTTCCGCCTCCCCCCCGGTAATCAGGATGATGGGCGTCGAGTGTCCGGCAATACGTATCCCGCGAGCAGTCGTCAGTCCATCCTGGCCCGGCAGTTTCCAGTCGAGAAGGATCAGGTCAAAATGCTCCCCCGCTTGAAGTCTGGTCAGCGCCGCCTCACCCGAATCCGCTCCGGTAACCTGGCAGCCAAACGTCTTGGTGATCCGGATAAGCAAAGTGCGCATGACGTCGTTGTCCTCCACCACCAGCACCCTTTTGCCGGTCAGGGATGAGTGTGCCGGGTTTGGTACGGCCATGCCGGTGGCGATGTCGAAGCGGGCCGTAAATCTGAACCGGGAGCCCACCCCTGGCTCGCTCTCCACCTCGATAGCACCCTGCATGTGTTCCACCAGTTGTTTGCTGATCGCCAAGCCGAGGCCGGTGCCGCCATATTTTCGCGTGGTGGAACTGTCCGCCTGGGTGAACGCGGTGAACAGGCCCGCTCGCTGTTCCGATGTCATGCCCAGACCGGTGTCGCGTACTTCGAAGCGCAAGTTTGCCGTGTCGGCGGTGACGTTCGCCAACTCGACGATTAATCGAATTTCACCGCGCTTGGTGAACTTGAGGGCATTGTTCATCAGATTAATCAACACCTGGCTTAAGCGCAGGGGGTCGCCCAGCAAAATATCTGGTACGCCGGGAGCAGCAGCAACAACAAGTTCCACCCCCTTCTCACGCGCCTTCAGGGCGAACAGGCCGGCTACACGATGCAGCACGTCGTCCACGCTGAACGGAACGGACTCCATCTCGAGCTTGCCGGCTTCCATCTTTGAGACGTCGAGGATGTCGTTGACGATGCCCAGGAGAGATTCCGAGGCGCTGTGAATCTTGTTCAGGTAGTCGCGCTCACGCGGCTGAAGATCAAGCTTCAGGCAGAGGTAGGCGAAGCCCAGCACGGCGTTGATGGGAGTGCGAATTTCATGACTCATGTTGGCCAGAAACTCGCTCTTGGTCAGCGCCAGCCGTTCGGCCGCCACGCGGGCTGCTTCACTCGCCTTGTCCGCTGCCTGGCGCTGCGTGTTGTCGGAAAAACTCATGACCGTCCCGATCACCGCGGCGCCTTTGAGCATGGGGTGAATGGCGACGGTAACCGGCAACGGGTGGCCGTCGGCACGCCAGAATGTCTCGGCATCCTCGCGCAACGTTTGCCCGGCGCGCATGGCCAGGCCGAGACTGCAGGGCGTATCTGATGCGGGGGCGTCAGGCGGGCAGTGGATCGACCTGTGTACGTTACGGCCAAGAAGTTCTGCCGGAGCATAGCCCAGCATCCGGCAGGCCGCCGGGTTGATCAGGGCGATGCGCCCTGCCTCGTCCAGTTGCAGAATGCCTTCGGCGCTCGAGTCGATGATCAGGCGGGTGTGCGCCACGGCGGCGCTCAGCGCTTCGGTGCGTTCAGCCACCAGTTCCTCAAGGTGCTTGCGATAGTGATCCAGTTCTTCGCCCTGCTGCTTCTTTTTGGTGATGTCATCTTTCACTGCCACGTAGTGGCTGATTGATCCATCCGGTTCGCGCAGGGGGGTGATGATGGCAAACTCGACGTATTCACTGCCGTCTTTCCTGCGGTTATGGAACTGGCCCTTCCACGACAGGCCGCGGGTAAGCGCATCCCACAATGCGAAGTAAGTCTCGGGTGGGGTCTTGCCCGAGTTCAGAATGCGCGGATTCAGCCCGATGACTTCATCGCGGCTGTAGCCGGTCGCCAGC
Organism: uncultured Pseudomonadota bacterium; assembly: GCA_903939665.1. Lineage (GTDB taxonomy): Bacteria > Pseudomonadota > Gammaproteobacteria > Burkholderiales > Rhodocyclaceae > CAJBIL01. The sequence continues at coordinate 7,958 of CAJAHZ010000325.1, forward strand.
AGAAAGGCGTTATTTACGTATTCGATTTCACCAAGGCGGTTGGTGATGACGATGCTTTCCGGGCTTTGCTCCACCGCCAGGGAAAGTTTGCGCAGTTGATCGTTGGTGGACTTGATTTCAGTGATGTCGCGGTCCATCCCGCGGTAGCCGAGCAGCCGCCTGCCGTCGGCGCTCAGGAATGGTACACCGTTGGTCTGCACGTGGCGCAGGCTGCCGTCCTTGTGGCGGAGGGTGCTGTCAATTTTGCGAAAAGGCTCGCG
>CAJAHZ010000326.1 GCA_903939665.1 uncultured Pseudomonadota bacterium
CCACGACCCGCCTGATCTACGATAGCAAGACGGGGAATCTGTACTACGATGCCGATGGCAATGGGACGGGATCGGAGGCAACGCTGGTCACTACGCTGACGACGCATCCGGCACTTGCTGCGGCCGATTTCGGGGTGTTGTGATGGCAGCAAAGTACCGATTTTTTGCCGGATTTACTTAGCACAGTTCAGCCAGCCCCCGACTGCCACATAAACAACAAAATTCCGGAGTTCTCCGCAATGAACATTGCTCATCGCCTTTGCCTTGTTCTGGCTACCTTTGCTGCCACCTCGGTCTGGGCTGCGCCAAAATCAGCCAGCATCGTCAGCCTCGCCGGCAAGGGCGAGGTGCGCTCCACCGGAGGGGCCGACTGGGCATCGGCAGCGACCAAGCAGGATCTTTTCAGCGGCGATTTTGTCCGTACGGGCGATCTGAGCCAGATGGCGATCCTGTTTGTGGATAACACGCAGATCCGTCTTAACCAGAACAGTCAGTTGCAGATAAAGAGTCTGACCGACAGTGCCAGTGGGCCGACCGCGGTCAAACTGAATGCCGGTCGCGCATGGGGGCAGATCAAGCCGCAAACCGGCGGCCCGACTGCTGGCGCACCGCGTGTGGCGATGGAAACCCCTTCGGCAACGATGTCGATTCGCGGCACCGACTGGGAAGTTGAAGTGGCTGCGAACGGCAAAACCCAACTGGTCGTGCTGAGCGGCGTCGTCGAAATGGGCAACGATCACGGCCAGATCACGGTCGGTCGCAACGAGGCGGCCATCGCCGAGATTGGCAAGGCGCCGGTAAAGATCGTTCTGACGCAACCGAGGGAACGTGTGCAATGGGTGACCGCCTATCGCTCGGAAGCACTGCGCTATCTGGCGGCAGCGGATGATGTCCAAAGGAACGATCCCGAACTGAAAGCCGCTGCGACCGAACTCGAAGCCGGGCAATTGGCCGAGGCCAGAGCCCGCCTGCAGAAGCTTCCGGCAGGGTGGGTGCGCGATCTCATGCTGGCCGACATCAAGGTCAGCGAAGGCAAACTCGCCGAAGCGATTGACCTGTCGACTGCAGCGATGAAGGCAACACCGAACGCCATGCCGCGCGCTCATCTGGCCGGGCTGTTCCTGATGGCCGACCGCGCGACTGAAGCGAAACAGTTGCTCGCCGAAACGCTGGCCCGCGATGCCGACGCCACCGAGGCATTGCTTGCCGAGGGACGTCGCGCCCGCTTTGGCGGCGAAGCCAAAGCGGCGGAGCAAGCCTACGCTGCCGCGGCCCGGCAGCAGCCAAAGGACGAACGCGGCTGGCAAGGCCTCGGCATCGTCGCCAACGAGCGCGAGGACGCGCCGCTCGCCCGCCGCCATCTGGATCAGGCCGCCGGGCTCAACCCGCAGGATGCGACAACCTTTGCCGAAATCGGCACGCTGGAATCCTTTGCCAATCGCTTCGACGCAGCTGAAGCGGCGTTTGCCAGGGCGCTCAGCTTGCGCCCCGACGATTATGTCGCGCTGACCGGCCAGGGCATCCTGAAGCTCAAGCAGGGCAAGACCGAGGAGGCGCTTGAAGACTTCCTCAAGGCCGGCCTGATCGAGCCGCGCTATGCCCGCGCCCGCCTGTACACCGGCATCACTTACTACCAGTTGGGGCGGATCAGCCGTGCGATCGAGGAATTCGACAAGGCCGCCGAACTCGACCCGAAAGACCCGCTGCCCTACCTCTATTCGAGCATGGTGCATACCGATGCTTTTGATGCGGAAAAGGCCGTATCAAGCGCCCGTGCGGCGCTGGAGCGGATGCCCAACCTGAAATCGCTCAACCAGGTGGCGAACAACCAGAAAGGCGCGGCCAACGTGGGCAACGCGCTGTCCTTCTGGGGTCTGAAGGATTGGGCGATGTCTTATGCCCAGGATGCCGAATATCCTTTCTGGGGTGGCAGCCATCTTTTCCTGGCCGATCTTTATACCGGAAAATTTGCCAAGAATTCCGAACTGTTTCAGGGTTTTTTGACCGACCCCACGGTATTTGGCGCCTCCAATCGCTTCCAGTCGCTGATCCACAAACCCGGCAATTATCAAACCCTGACGATGACCATGGGGCAGGATCACTCAATCTTTGAATACGTCCCGAGAGTCACGCTGAACGGATACAGCAACAGCGCAGCGCCGCTCGCCTATTTTCTTGAAGTTGACCAGCAGAACGGGAAAGTGCGCCCAGGCACGGACTTCTCCTATCGCGACAAAACCGATTCGGTCACGGCCGCTTTGGGGTGGATGCCGACCAATGAGTTGCGTTTGTTTACCTATTACAACCGCGACGATACAAAGTCGAATTTCAACAACTCGACGATCAGCAAGCTTGATTTCAAATTAACGACATCTGATCTGAGCCTCGGTGGCAGTTACTATTTTTCGCCGACCTTCTATGCCCAGGCACGCGCCAGCCGCAACAGGATCGAAGGAAACCAGGATTGGCATTACCCGAATACGCAATTTGGCACGCTTGTCGACGACGAAATTTCGCATGATGCGCAACTTGGCCTTCGTTATCGCCATGAAGACAGCGTGGAACTTGCCGGCGGCTATGAAACAGCAAGGAGTCCCGAAAACAGCCTGCTGACCGTGGGCTTTCCAGGCATGGCCTTGCCGATCTATTCGGACGGCGCCCGACTGTCGGAACGAACCGAACTCGCCTACCTCTCCGGAAAACTGTTCCTTTCCTCGCAAGCGAATGCACAACTCGATCTATGGTGGACGGACTACGAGAAAAAGAACCAAGGCGAGTTTTTCGACGGCGTCACCCACAAGGTCGATCAACGTTTCAACGAAAACCGTGTCACGCCGCGCTTTGGCCTGACCTTCGTACCGTGGCAGAACAACCGCATACGCTATGCGTACCAGGACTGGGTTCGCCCCTCGTCGGCAGGCGGCCTGGGGCCGGTTGCGACGGCGGGCATTGCTGTCGACGACACATTCCTGCGCTTTGGCGGGCGGCAAAAGCGCAATGTCCTGAAGCTTGAGTCCGAGTGGTCACCCAAGCTGTTTACTGAAGTGAGCTACGACCGGCAACGCGTGAAAAACCTGGGGACCTATGACATCAGCTTGGCCGAAAACTTCGCCAATCTGGCCCGAGTACGCCAGCAGTCGCTGACCGAAGTGGCCGATTTCTATGCCGGCAATGGCAGCAGCGAACTGTCAAATGCCAACATGGCGTCCAGCATCCGCATGGATCAAGTGCGCCTGACGGCCAATGCAATCTTCACCAGCACCTGGTCGGGAGTCGCCACATATACGCACACAGACTCGCGCATGGAAGCCGGCGGCATCGCGCCTTACTATCTGCCACGCAACAACCTGCGCTTTGGCACAACCTGGATTTCACCAGCACGCATCCGGCTTTCGTTCGACGCGCTGTGGACCTCCAAAGCGTGGACATTCCAGGACATGACCAGCGAACGCGCAGGCTACTGGAATGGTGCCGTATCCGCCTACTGGGAAAGTACGGACAAGAAGGCAGCAGTTGCACTGTTCGCCAAGGAATTGCTTAGCCCGTACGCATCGGCTTTTTACGGAATCGCGGCCAATTTGCGGTTTTGACAGAACGCGCCTGAACCAAAGAATCTCATGCGAACCCGCCTGAAGAGGTTCTACAGTGCGCCACTCAGTCGCCGCTGGTTTCTCGCGCTCAGCCTGGCCAGTGCTAGCTGGCTGCTGGCCTTCCTGGTCATGCAGACGAGTTTCTGGTCAAGCGCCGAAAACAAACTATTCGACAGTCTGAGCGTCGCTACCGCACCCCTCAAATCGAATCTGCCGATTACGATCATCGGTATCGACGAGGCGTCGTTTGCGCAAGTCGGAAAACGCTGGCCCTGGCCGCGCGACCTGCACGCCAAGGTCCTTGATCGGCTGGTCGATTCTGGCGCGGCCGTCGTTGCCTTCGACATGATTTTTGCCGAGCCTTCGGGAGAGGCGGAGGATGGCGCGTTTGCCAAATCCATCGCACGCGCGGGGAATGTGGTGATGTCGTCGGATCACGCCTATCAGGAAACCAGCATGCTGCGCCAGTGGATTCGCGTCGATCCGCTGCCGGCCTTTCGTGCGGCCGGCGCGCTGCCTGGACTGGCCACCGTGACGATTGACTCGGACGCCGTCGTCCGCCAGATTCCTGACGGCGAAGACATTTTCTGGCGCCGGGTCATTCAAGCACTGATCAAGAGCCGGCCCGGTCTTGTCCCTGAAGAGCCTTCGCCGCCCGCCGGCGCGATGATCCGGCACTTGGGGCCAGCGCATACTTTCCCTTATGTTTCGTACTATCAGGTGCTGAACGGCGACCAGAGCCTTCCCCCCGATTTTTTTCAGGATCAGATCGTACTCATCGGTCGCGACGTCCGGGCCAGCCCCGAGGCGGGCAGCGCGCAGGCTGATATTTTCGCAACGCCATTTCTCGGCAGCAGCAAACTGCTCACGCCGGGGGTAGAAATCCACGCCAACATTATCGAGAACGTGCTGTCCGGGCAGGTGATACAAGAGGCGAACCGGGCCCAGAAACTGTTGTTTCTCAGCATTGCCATCCTGCTTGCCCTGCCATCTCTGATCCGCTGGCATCCGATATGGGGTGGCTTATGGTTCGCGACTTTGCTGGGCGCAATGGGGGGCAGCGTGCTCTATCTGTTCGAAAACAGGAATATCTGGCTGCCCGCAGTGTCTACTGCCACTGCCCTGATCACCCTGTATCTTTCGATGGCCCTGATTTCCTACCTTGGCGAAAGGCGGCGCGGCAAACAGATCAAGGGCGCATTCTCAAAATATGTGTCGCCGGATGTCGTAGAACAGATGATCGCCCATCCAGATCGCTTGCGACTCGGGGGCGAGCGGCGGGAATTGACACTTCTTTTTACAGACCTGGCAGGCTTTACCTCGATCTCGGAAAAACTCCCGCCAGAGGGCGTAGCAAAACTGATCAACGCCTACCTCACTGAGATGACCCGCGTGGTGATGAGCGAGGGGGGCACCGTCGACAAGTTCATCGGCGATGCGGTAATGGCCTTCTGGGGCGCTCCGCTTGACGACCCCGAGCATGCGCTGCATGCAGTTCGATCGGCCGTCGCCATGCAGACGGCAATGGATGGATTGCAGCCTTTCTTCAGCGAGATGGGGGTCAGCAAGGTCGGGCTGCGGATCGGTGTACACAGCGGACCGGCGATTGTCGGCAATATGGGCTCCGAGGATCGCTTCGACTATACGGCGCTGGGTGACTCGGTCAACCTCGCTGCGCGTCTGGAAGGCATCAACAAGATGTATGGAACGCGCATTCTGATCTCCGAATCAAGCGCTACCCCACTGAACAACCGCATCGCGCTGAGGCCCGTAGACCGCGTCCGGGTCAAGGGGAAAAATGAAGCCGTCCGTATTTTCACGCCTTGCGACGATCCCGAACTGATTCGCCTCACCGAGACGGCGCTCGAGGCCTACCGGCAACAGGACTGGCCCGGTGCGCGGCAGGCCTGGGCCGCCGTCCTTGGGCACACCCCGGACGATTCGCTGACGCCTGTTTTTCTCGGTCGTATCGCCGCGTTTGAAGCAGCGCCGCCAGGTAGCGAATGGGACGGTTCAGTTGCACTGGAGAAAGGGTGAGCCCCACAAAAGCAAGCGCGCCGGGCAATCGCATCGCCCATCTCGAACAAACGCTTAGAGCGGGAAGGATCGAACTCGCCCGCAAGCAGGTTCACGACATCCTGCAGAATTCGCCCGATGTCGTCGAGGCACTCAACAACATCGGTGTTGCGCACAAACGGGCGAACCGTCTGAACGAGGCGGCCAGCTACTACCGACACGCTCTGGCCATCTCACCGACCCGGCCATCGACCCTGAGCAACCTGGCGCTGGTCCTCAAGGCACAGGGACAGCTCGCGGAAGCCGAGGCCTGCTGTCGCCTAGCCCTCTTGCATGACGCCGACTCCCTGTCGGCATGCTACAACCTCGGCATCATCCTCAAGGCTCAAGGACGTTTTAAAGAAGCGGGAGAAGCCTTTTCATCGGTGCTGTCCAGACAAGCCAACTACGCCGATGCGGCGTTCGATCTCGCACTGATTGAACTGCTGTGTGGACAGTTCGAGCAAGGCTGGCCGCACTACGAATCCCGCTTTGACCCCAAGTTGAGCAACCCGCAGAAAATGGCTCTGCCACAAACAACCGTGCCGCGCTGGACGGGCGGGAAAGGCGGCGATCCGGTCGGCCTGCGCCTGCTTCTGCTGCACGAACAGGGCTTTGGCGACCAGATCCAGTTCTGTCGCTACGCCAACGAACTCAAACGGCGAGGCGCACAGGTGTCGCTGGTGGTGAAACCGGAACTTGTTCGCCTGCTTGGCACGCTATCCGGCGCCGACGCCGTGCTGTCGTCGGAGTCGCCAATCGACTGGCTGCAGTTTGACGCATGGACTCCATTGATGAGCTTGCCGAGCTTGCTCGGCACACGGGTCGACAACATCCCCGACACCTCCGCTTATCTGTCAGCAGAGCCTGGCAAGGTGCGCGACTGGCAGGAGCGGCTGGCGACACCCGCCGGATTCAGGAAAATTGGTCTCGTGTGGGGCGGCAGCCCGACCCACGCCCGCGACCATGAGCGCTCGCTGGCACTGGCCGATTTGCGAGGCTTGCTGCAAACGCCGGGCTGCCGCTTCATCTCCCTGCAAAAAGGGCCGCGCGCCGCTGAGTTACAGACTCTCCCCGCCGCTATCCGGCCTTTTGACGCCGGCAGTGAACTACATGATTTTTCCGACACGGCCGCCGCACTGAGCGTACTGGACCTGCTGATCAGCGTCGACACCTCGACCGCCCATCTGGCCGGCGCCCTGGGGCGGCCAGCCTGGATCTTGCTGTCTTTCGTCCCCGACTGGCGCTGGCTGGTCGACAGAAAAGACTCGCCCTGGTATCCCAGCCTGCGCCTCTTTCGCCAACCGCACCGGCTCGGCTGGCCGGACTGCCTGCACGCTACCCACGAAGCTTTACTGCAAGCCCGATAACGGCAAACTCGCGAAGGAATCAGCCTGACGTACTGGCCGGTTCAGCCTCGGTTGGCACGGCCGCAGCAGACGGCAACTTGATCGTCCCGTCCTTGATCAATTGCGCGCGCACCTGCTCCTGCATACTCAGGCCGGCAAGAAAACCTGCCAGAGGCATCACCAGACGCTGGGTCAACTCCAGACGCATGGGTTCCCCTTCCTTGCCGGGCATACGCTGGGCAGCGTACTCGATGCGCACCAGCCCGTTCGAAACCGAGATATTGCCGATACCATCTGCAAAATTATCCTGCATGCTCTACCCTCTTTACTATTGGTGATGGTCACGTTTAAAAATTACGCGGCGTCAATCATCACAAGTCGCAAGAAAATAAATCTTGCCGCCCTTAAGACACGCCGCCTTTGCCGATTGATGCGCCTCAACGGAGACCGGCTGTTCACTCTGAAACCGATCTCCAGCCTTGCCAAGCGGTTTTGACACAGTACTCTTTGTTACCGCTGGAGGCTTGCGTGTTGCCGGCACAAGGCTGGAGCCTTTGGCCTTGTGCCGGACTTTATCGGGTGTACTTTTCTTTGCCGGCGGTCTGCCATGACTTTTAACGAGCGGTGCTTTCTGCCGAGCCCCGACGCCGCTCTTTGCCGGCACAACGGTCTGCTTGTTTTTGCCGGACACGACAGCGGCCCCTGCAGGAGCAAAAAGCGCCAGCAAAACTGTAAACACAAGCAAATGAACTGTCCGCTGAATCATGACCAATGTCACCCCGCCATAAAATCGGCCGCAGCAAGTGCCGGATGCGTCGTCAGCGTAGTGACCAGCGTTGCCTCCGATCCCGTCCCATTGCCATCGGCATCGTAGTACAGATTCCCCGTCTTGCTATCGTAGATCAGGCGGGTCGTGGCATCGGCGGCGTTCGTCAGGTTGAGGCCGGAGGCGAATTGCCCATCGGCCAGGGCCGTGCCGCCGATCCACGACAAGGCAGTAAACAGCGTGCTGTCGAGGAGCAGCTTGTCACCCTGTCCGGCGGAGAAATCCTTTACCAGATCGATGCCGTCAAGTGAGTTGAAGACGAAGTAGTCTGCCCCCAAGCCGCCGGTCAGCGCATCGGTTCCCACGCCGCCGATCAGACGGTCGCTACCATCGCCGCCATTGAGCAGGTCGTTGCCCACCCCGCCGGTCAGCGTGTCGTCGCCGAGCAGACCGTTCAGGGTGTCGTTATTGACGCCACCGGTGATCTGGTTGTTGCCGGCATTGCCCGTGCCGGTGAAGAGGTCGCTGCCATCGTAGGTCAGCGTTTCCAGCCCGCTGGCCAGCGCCCAGGTTTTGATCGTGCCGACATGCACCGTATCGTTGTCGCCGCCGGTATCGATGATCGTGTCGAGCAGGTTGTCGACGGTGTAAGTATCACTACCGCCGCCACCTTCCATTCGGTCGGCACCGATGCCGCCATCGAGCGTATCGGTCCCGTCGCCGCCGATCAGGGTGTCGGCGCCATCGAGACCGGAGAGCAGGTCGTTGCCGGTGCTGCCGGTGATGACGTTGTTTGACTCATTGCCGGTGCCGGTGAAGTTGCTTGAGCCAGTGTAGGTCATCTTCTCGACGTGAGCGGCGAGGATGAGGGTGGCAAAGGTGGTGTTCAGCGTATCGGTGCCTTCTCCGGTATTTTCAGTAACGACATCGCTGGTCGAATCGACGAAGTAGATATCGTCGCCCTTGCCGCCGGTGAGGGTGTCGTCGCCGAGTCCGCCGTCGAGCGTGTCGTTGCCGTCGCCGCCGGTGAGGACGTCGTTGCCGGCGCCGCCGGTAAGGGTGTCTTTGCCCAGCCCACCGGTGAGCGTGTTGGCCAGGAGGCCGCCGGTCATGACGTCATCGCCCAGGCCGCCGTCGAAGTCGTTGTCGGTGATCTTCGTTTCGTCGTCGAGGTAGGTGTCGTTGAAGGGGCTGGCGGTGTTGAGCAGCAGGCCGTCGTCGGTCTGCGTGTCGGACTTGGCCAGACCGTTGAGCAGACGACCGCCGGCGACGTCGGCGAAGACGACTTGTTCGATACCGGTGAGGGTGTCGATCTCGCCGGTGACCTTGTTGGTGACGGTGACGATGCGGTTGAGGGTGATGTTGTCGCCGCTCACCCGGGCGAACAGGTAGTCGGCGAGGTTGCCGCTCAAAACGACGGTGTCGGTGCCGACGTTGCTGAGAAGGTCGCCGCCATTCAGGCTGTCGTTGCCGAGGCCGCCATTCAGGGTGTCGTTACCCAGGCCGCCATAAAGCTTGTCGTTGCCGGCGCCGCCGGTGAGGCTGTTGTCGAGGGCGTTGCCGGTGCCGGTGAAGTTGAGTGCGCCGGTGTAGGTAAGGCGATCAACGTTGGCGAGTTGCGGTACGGCGAGGCTGTAGGTGGCGAGGTTGGTGAGCAGGGTGTCGGTGCCTTCGCCGAGGTTCTCGATGACTTTGTCGCCAATGCTGTCGACGGTGTAGGTGTCGTCGCCG
>CAJAHZ010000327.1 GCA_903939665.1 uncultured Pseudomonadota bacterium
AAGGAACCGGCTTCGGCGCTGGTCTCAAGTTCCGCCTGACGCGGCGGCGTACGCGTCAGTACGTTGACCGTGCCGCCGATCGCATCGGAACCGTACAGCGCACTGCCAGGACCTTTCGAGATTTCCATACCGCCGGACTGCGGCACATTGATCTCATACATCGCGTTATGGTTGAAGAAGCCGGTCGATCGCGTCGGAATACCATCCTCCAGATAAAGATAGACCGCGCCCGTTGTCAGCGGCTGGCGAATAGCTGTTGAATGCCCTTCTCCCGACAGGTTGCTGACCCAGACGCCGGGAACCTGATTCATCACCTGACTGGGGTGCGACGGTCGCTGCTGTCGGATGCGTTCGCCGCTGACCGGGTCTACGGTGTTCGGCGTTTCTGTGATCAGGCGCGCCTCGCGCGTTCCGGTAACCGTCACCTCGCCCAGCGACTGCATTGCTTCCTGCGCATGAACAGAAAAACTGCTTGAGAGAAGTGCCGCCAGCATGGCGCACAGGGGCTTGAGTTTTGGCGTTCCTGACATGTATATGATCTTTTCCAAACAACATTAGAATTTTGTTATGCAGTTACCGATAAAAAACAATGGGCAACGGGGCGCAATTCTATAGATTGAAAAGCCACTGACCGTGCGGCATATCGCCGCACTTCTGCGCAAAACACCGGCCAAAGCTTGAGCCAGATCAAATTCTCAAAAAACAGTCCGCAAGAAACAAAAAACCCACCGGGCAGGCGGGGTTTTTGTGCTGAAAAAGAGATCAGACCGCGATCTTCTTACACTCTTTCAAACAGGCTGCGCACGAATCAGCACAAGCCTTGCACTCCTTGTGTTTCTTCTCGTGCTTGCGGCACTCCTTCTCGCACGCCTCGCAAACATCGGCCGATACTTTGGCGTATTTCGGCAAAAATTTTGAATCAACGGTCGCTAGGCGCTGCAATGCGGCGCAAACGGCGAGCAATTCATTAACGCTCTTGGCGCAGGCCGCCATCTCTTTGTCGCCCTGCGCCAGCAGATCAAGGCAGTGATTGATGCAAGCTTCGCCGGTCTTGATGCAATCCGATGCGCCTTCGATCAGTGCCTGATGCTTCGCGCCTGGTGATGGTGATGGTCGTGCTCTGCCGCCGATGCCTGCCCGGCAACCGCTGCCATCGCCAAGACCCCCATACCACCCAGCATTTCACGTCGATCCATATTCTGAACTCCTTTTCTATTGATGAGGAAAACCCTGCTGCAGTTGTTCAACAATCCATTGAGCCTCTGCCTCAGTCAGAAAACGATGCCAGGGCGGCATCGGCGTACCTGGGCGACCGCCATGGATGGTCGCCACCAATGATTCAACTGGCTTGTCACGCAGTGCTTCAGGCTTCAATGACGGGCCGAGCCCGCCCTGCAGCGTCATGCCGTGACACGAGCCACAATCCTGACGCACGAGATGCACCAATTCGCGCTGCCGTTCAGTTGAAGGTAGTGCGGCTTGCGCACAAGCAAAGACCGGCAATAGAGACGCAAGAAGTGTCAGAACATAACGCATTTTCAGATCACGGGAAGGTTGAGCCTGCGCGGCAATATACCGCATTCACAGGCCAGCAAGGGATTTCAAGGCAGCGACAAAATCCAGCGCACAAGCGTACGAACATTTTCCATCCCTGCTCGCTTGTTGGACGACATGGTGTCGTTACCCCACACGCCCCCGCCGCCATCGTGCACTTTCTGCACCAGTTGGTCTTCAACTTCCGGCTTACCCCTGTATCGTTTTGCCACGTCGCGCCAGGCGGGCCCGCGAACTGTCTCGTCGACATCATGGCACGTCAGACAACGACTCTGATCAGCCAGCTCAAGCATGGCTGCATTGTCATTCTTGGGCGCAGCCACTGCGACACCAGAGACCAGCATGCTACAAAGCAGAACGACTTCCAGCTTCATTTCAGACTCCCCGCATTTCAGATGTTTATAAGACATCCTGCAGCAAATCGGGTTCAAAAAAAACGGGGGCCGAAGCCCCCGTTTCCAAACATCTTTCGCAACCAGCAGATTAATAAATATCGTGCATGGTGTTATAGACGTTGAACTTGCCGGTCGGCGTAACCAGACGCGGATCCTTGATGACGGTCTTCACCTTGCGGGTCTTGTCATCAACCACGACAATTGCAGACGCTTCGGTCTTGTTACCGGTCCAAACCGAGAACCAGATTTCATCGCCGGTCGAGTTGTACTCACCCTGCACCACGCGCTGGACACCCTTGGTCTTGCCGATATTGGCTGCAGCGGCAATGTCGATTACCTCAGCCTTGACATCCGGATTGCCGATATCAGCAATCTTGTACACCGAAACGGAACCGGCCATCTTTGGATCCGGGTTCAGCGGGGCGTCAGACCAAAGGTTCTCGGACTTCGGATGGGTCTTCACGAACAGCGAGTTGGCGCCATGGTTCTTGAGTTCCTGAACGACTTTCCAGGCGCTCTCGGGATGACCCTTCGGATCGGTACCGATGATGCTGATTACGTCGGCACCAAGGTGCGAGGTTGCCCAGACCGGACCAAATTTCGGATGCTTGAAGTTGGCGCCACGACCCGGATGCGGGATTTTGGCGGTATCAACGAGGGCAGCCAGCTTGCTTGTCTGGGTATCAACCACAGCAACCTTGTGGGATGCGTTGGCCGCAACCAGGAAGTAACGCTTGGTCGAATCCCAGCCGCCATCGTGCAGGAACTTGGCGGAGTTGATCGTGGTTTCCTTGAGGTTGTTAAGATCCGAATAATCAACGATCTTGATCATGCCGGTTTCTTTAACGTTGATCACCCACTCAGGCTTGATCTCGGAAGCAACGATCGAAGCCACGCGTGGCTCCGGGTGATACACGCCTTCAACGGTATTGCCGCGGGTCGACACGTTCTTCAGCGGCTCAAGCGTCAGGCCGTCAAGGATGGTGTACTGCGGCGGCCAGTAGGAACCGACCACGGCATACTTGTCTTCATAACCCTTGAACTTGGAGGCTTCGATCGAACGCGCTTCGAAACCGGCTTTCAGCGTGGCAACCGTGGTCGGCATTTCAGTCCACATGTCGATCAGGTCATAACGACCGTCGCGACCGATCACGTGAACATAGCGACCGGAAGTCGACATGCGCGAAATATGGACGGCGTAGCCTGTCTTGACAACAGCCCAGATTTTCTTGGTGTCGCCGTCGATCAGGGCCACTTCGCCGGAGTCACGCAGGGTGACCGAGAAGACGTTGGCCAGATTGACCTTGTTCATCTGCTTAGTCGGACGCTTGTCGACCGGGATCAGCAGCTTCCAGCTATTCTTGATGTCCGCAAGACTCCACTCTGGTGGGGCTTCGGCCGGCATCTGAAGATAGGTGGCCATGTTGGAAATTTCCTTCTTCGACAGGATGTCGTCGAAGTTAACCATGCCGCCTTCGGTACCGTAGGTCATGATCTTTTCAAGGCGAGCCTGCCCGAGCTTGGCCGTATTTGCCGGCTCGAGATTCTTGCCGGTGGCGCCCTTGCGCAGCATGCCGTGACAACCGGCGCAACGCTCGAAGTAAGTCTTGCCGGTTGCCGCCTTGTCTTCTGCTGACAAAGTCGGTGCAGCGGCAGCCGCCGGTGCCGGCGCTGGGGCCGGAGCCTTCTCGGCCTTGGCCGCAGCAAACGCCACATTCATCGCCAATGGCAGAACTGCCAGCATCAATACGTTACGAAATCCATTTTGCATATTTCCCTCTCCTCTTGATGAACCGATATGTGCACGCCCAGTAACAGGCACTCAGACGCTGAGCGCTAGATTGCACCTGTTCAAAGCAAGCTTCTTTGACCCAAATCAACTATTTCTACTAAGGATATTACTAAAGTTCGGCGCACTTGTTGAATAATACAGCCCGAGACGATTATGCTTACACCTCAGACCAGAATACCAAAATCAATGAACACACCCCAGCACCCTCCCAAAACAGGAACCGTTTACCTCATCGGCAGCGGCCCGGGAGCCCTTGATCTGCTGACTTTGCGCGCAGCACGGCTGATCGGCGAAGCCGACGCTGTTGTGTACGACAACCTGATCCCGGACGGCGTACTCGATCTGGCACCGGCCAACGCCGAGAAGATTTACGTCGGCAAAGAGAGCTCAAAACACACCGTTCCGCAGGAGGAACTCAATCTGCTGCTGGTGCGTCTGGCGCACGAGGGGAAAAAAGTGGTTCGCCTCAAGGGGGGCGATCCATTTATTTTCGGGCGCGGAGGCGAGGAAATTGAGACCCTGTTTGAATTCGGCGTTCCTTTCGAGGTCGTGCCGGGAGTCACTGCGGCGGCTGGTTGCGCCGCGTATGGCGGCATTCCCCTGACGCACCGCGAGCATGCGCAGACCGTTACCTTTGCCACCGGCCACCTCAAGGACGGCACGATCAACCTCGACTGGCCAGCGCTGGCCCGGCCAAAACAGACCGTGGTTTTCTACATGGGGGTCGGCGGCATTGCCGAAATCTGCCGCCAGATGATCGCCCACGGCCTGCCCGGAAGCCACCCGGCGGCAGTCGTGCAAAACGGCACGACCAGTCGTCAGCGCGTGCTGAGCGCCGATCTCGACACACTCGCCGGCAAGGTGGACGCAGCCGGTATCACCGCACCGGCGCTGATCATCGTCGGCACCGTGGTAAGCCTGCAGAAAAAACTTCAGTGGTTTGAACCCGGGGTAGTTTCAGGCAATCAAGGCGATCGCGAGCAGAACGCCAAATAAAAACTGCAATTTGGCGGTGCGTGCCAGCAACTCGTTGAATGCCGGCCCTGGCGCCTCGCGCCGGAAGCGGCCAAGTTGCACCAGCACCGCCGGCAGCAGAAGCAACGGCAAAGCCAGCCAGCCCCCCCGCCCCGCAAGGAACGCCAGCAGCGGCAACAAGGCAAAAGGCAGAAGCATTTCAAGCCGATAAACCCACTGCGCTCCGCGCCGCCCGAGAAATACGGCCAGCGTGTTTTTCCCGGCCTGGGCATCGCTATCCAGATCACGATAGTTATTGACGGTGATCACGCCCGCCGCAAGCAAACCGATCATGCAGCCCGCCAACAGGGCAACGAGACTGATCGACAGGGTCTGCAGGTAAAAGCTGCCGCCCACCGCCAGCACGCCAAAAAACAGCCAGACAAAAACCTCGCCGAGCGGCAGGTAGGCGATCGGTCGCGGCCCGCCGGTATAGGCCCAACCAGCAGCCAGCGAAGCCAGTCCGACGAGCACAATGGGCCAGCCGCCGTACCACGCGAGATAGACGCCGAAATTGAAAGCCAGCCCGAAAGCGACCCATGCGCCACGCCGCACTGCATCGGCAGGCAACCAGCCCATCGCCGTGGCGCGCGGCGGACCGAGGCGTTGCGGGGTATCGGCGCCGCGCTCGAAATCGGAAACATCGTTGTGCAGATTGGTGCCGATCTGGATCAGCATCGCGGCCAGCAAAGCAATCAGCGCCGGCAGCCAGTGAAAGGTATGCGTCTGCGACCACGCAACTGCACTGCCGACAAGTACAGGAACAAGCGACACGGTGAGCGTTTTTGGACGCATCGCAAGCCACCAGGCACGGGCGCTGGAGGGCTGCTCCAGCGCGGCTTGAGGCGGATCTTCCATGGGAGGCGTAATATAATCCAACGCTTTCAGCCGCTTGGTTTCTTGAGGTGTTTTGGTGCCGAGAGGGGGAATCGAACCCCTACGATGTTACCACCGGCGGATTTTGAGTCACATGATAAAAACCTGCGTGGTTCCCGCTCTCATTCCCAGCCAGCCAGCAATGAAAAACCATCACAGCCGGTCGGTGCTCGCGTTACGCAGTAACGGTTCTCAGGTTGCCCGCGCCCTATGCCAGAGCCCCCCGCTGTTATTCACCTGCTCGATGAATTGAATTCCTACCGCGCTTGCGCCGTTTTCGCCCCCCCCCTGACCCCCATTGTTTCCAGGCATAGTCAGCGACGCCATGGGCTGTCCGGTGCTTGAATCCTTTCAATGTGCGTCCAAGTTGCCAGCCCATCGAACTGCCTGGCCCGTGCCAGTTAAACAGCGGGAAGATTTCCCGATCTTTTTCGGGAGGCCGCCCTTAGAATCCTGTGCTCGAGGGATGCGCCGCGCTCGAGCAAAGTGCCGGCAGCAGACAACAACGAGAGATCAATTCGAGGGGCTGTACCTTGCCGATTCCCGGTTCCGGGGCCAGCCTGTGCGCCGCGTAATTTTTCCAGGAGCGCCTGGTATGGAGTGCCAATCGCATCTCCGGAATCGTATCGAATGCTTGAACGAGATTCATCTAGGTTTATGAAATATTCGGACTAAGGAAAGAAAAGCAAAGATGAAAACAAAACGCCACGCCGCTGGACGCCTGACCGGCAAAAGCACACTCAGCCTCTGTGCCGCGCTGTCAGCCTGCAGTGCCGCCTGGGCCGACAGCCCGTCCGCGCCGCCTGAACTGCCGACGGTTCATGTGATCGGGACGGCTCCCCTGCCTGGCGTCGAACGCCCGCTCAGCCAGATTCCATCAAACATCCGCCATCTCGGTGCAAAATCGCTCGATGACGCACAGGATGTATCGCTGACCGACGCCCTCGCTACCCGCCTACCCGGCGTCAATCTCAACGAGACGCAGGGCAACCCCTTCCAGGCCGACCTCAACTACCGCGGCTTTACCGCTTCGCCGCTGCTGGGTACGGCGCAAGGACTGTCCGTCTATATCGATGGCGTCCGTGCCAATACGCCGTTTGGCGACACCGTCAATTGGGACATGATCCCGCAGGTTGCCCTCGACAGCCTCACCGTCATCCCCGGTTCCAACCCGCTGTTCGGGCTGAACACGCTGGGCGGCGCGATCGCCATCGCCACCAAGGATGGCTTCCGCTACCGTGGCAGCGAAGTTGAAGCCAAGGTCGGCAGCTTCGGGCGCAAGTCGCTCGAAGTCGAGCACGGCGGCAATAACGGCAGCCTCGGCTACTACGTTGCCGCCAGCAAGTATCGGGAAGACGGATGGCGCGAGTACTCGCAATCCGATGTTCAGCAGTTCTTTGGCAAGCTCTCGTGGCGCGATGCCAAAACCGAGCTCGACCTGTCTCTCAGCCATGCTGACGCCGAGTTGACCGGCAATGGCCTGCTGCCGATCTCGATGCTCAGGCAAAAGCGTGAGCAGATTTTCACGCACCCCGACACCACCTGGAATACGCAGACCCAGATCACGCTCGCCGCCAGCCACTGGCTCACCGATTCGTCGCGCCTTTCCGGCAACCTGTACTACCGGACGAACAAGACGCGGACGCTGAACGGCGACGGCAACGACGAATTCGAGGATGGTCCGCATGACCTCGCTGCCGCCGGTGACGGGCTCAATATCGAAAACGGTGCCAACAACCGCACGCGTACGCAGCAGGAAAGCTGGGGCATGGCCGGGCAATGGAGTCAAGCCACCGGTGATCACCAGTACGCACTGGGTGCCAGCCTCGATCTGGCCAGTGCGCGTTTCCGGCAGAGTGAGGAAATCGGCACTCTCGACGCATCGCGCGGCGTTGTGCCGACTGATGATGAGGCGCTTGAGAACAAACTGAGCGGTCGTACGCGCACGGCCAGCCTTTATGCGACCGATACCTGGGCGCTGACGCCGGCATTGCATCTGACCGCCGCCGCACGCTACAACCATACCCGTATCCAGAATACCGACAAGCTGAATGCGGTGGCGCCGAACCTCGATGCCGATTACACCTACAAAAAACTCAATCCAGCACTGGGCCTGACTTGGCAGGCGGCACCGGCACTCACCCTGTTTGGCGGCTTCAACCAGGGCAACCGCGCGCCGACGCCGATCGAGCTGGGCTGCGCCGACCCGGCCAACCCCTGTTCGTTGCCCAACGCCATGGCCGCCGACCCCTATCTCAAGCAGGTCGTCGCGCGCACGCTCGAAGTCGGGGCACGCGGGCGTCTGCTTGGCAATGTCGGCTGGAATGCGGCGCTCTATCGCACCAACAGCACCGACGACATCCTGTTCGTCGGCACTTCGACCAGTCAGGGTTATTTCACCAACTTCGGCAAGACGCGTCGCGACGGTTTCGAGCTGGCCTTCGACGGCAAGGCCGGCAGTGTCGACTGGCAACTGGCCTACGGCTGGATCAAGGGCACCTTCCAGGATTCGGCCTGTCTGCTGGCCCAGAACAACAGCAGCCGGGGTACGGCGGCGGCGTGTACGGCCGGCGGCCAGGACGACGAAATCCTCGTCAAATCCGGCAATCGTCTGCCGGGCATCCCGCAGCACAGCCTGAAACTCGGCCTGAGCTGGCGTGCTGCACCGGACTTGCGTCTCGGCGCCGATGTCACGGCTTTCTCCAGCCAGTATCTGCGCGGTAACGAAAACAACCAGCATCAGGCCGGGACGACCAGCGATATTTTCGGCGGCAGCCGGACCTTCGAGAATTCGGGCAAGACCGCCGGCTACGCCCTGCTCAATCTGAAGGCCGACTACCAGCTGGCGCGCGCATGGTCGCTGTTCGGCAGCGTGAACAACGTCTTCGACAAACACTATGCCACCGGCGGTGCGCTGGCGGAAAATGCGTTCAACGGCAGCGGTGCTTTTGTACCCGATTCCGATCAATGGCGCCGCGAATCCTTCGTCGCCCCCGGCGCGCCGCGTAGCTTCTGGCTCGGGCTGCGCTACCGTCTGCCCGGTTAAAGGAATAAGGGTTCATCTTGCGAGTGTTGGATGCCAGGATCTTGCCTGGCATCCAACGCTGATATATTTGTCCGCCGGGTGCGTTCCTATGCACCGGGCGCGCCGCGCGCCTTCACGGTCGGCATGCGCTACGAGTTCTGACCTGCCTGCTGGCAAGGCAAGTCCAACCTGATTCTCCCTGCTGCTGAGTCTTTCCGGCGTTTGTTTGTCCCTTGGAGCAAGCATTCGCCGGATTTTTTTGCGCACGCCGGCGAGGTGCTGAGAATCCCGGCTTCTTGACCTGCAATACTTGCTCCGTAAAGAAAATCCGATCAATATGCCCCTTTCGTTTTTGCAGGAGCCTCGCCCCGTGGATCTCAGACGACGGCTGGTGGTCTATCTCGGCGCCCTGATCTTCGGCCTGCTGCTGGTGACGGCGGCGGTGACCTTCTATTCCGTGCGCGACGAAGCCGCTGCCGAAATCCGCGCGTCGGAGCGCCTCGCCCGGGCCATGCTCGCCGCTGGCGAACTCGGCTATGGGCAGGAGTTTGGCAAAGAACCCGCGGAAGCCAAGGCACGCCTTAAGGCCGTTCTCGCCGAGGGGCCGCTGCGCCACCTGCACGTCAGCCTTGCCGACGAGCCATCGCAAACCACGCCGCTGACCGGCGGTGCCGCCGGCTGGCTGGCGACCTTGCTTGGCGTGGTACCGCCAGGCGATGGCTACCGTATCCGCTTCCGCAATGCCGAGCTGGTGATCACGCCCAATCCGGCTTCGGAAATCGACGAAATCCTGCAGGATGCCATCCGGCTGTTCATCACCCTGCTGCTTTTTTCCGGGGCAACGCTGCTGGTTGCGTGGAGCGCCGCCCACCATGCCCTGTCGCCGGTCAGAAAGCTGGAGGAGGGGCTCGACCGGCTGGCACACGGCGAGCAACAGGCCAATCTGCCGGCCTTCGAATTGCGCGAGTTTTCGCGTATCGCTTCGGCCATCAATCACCTCGCCAACTCACTTGAGGAAGCACGGCGCGGCCAGCGCCAGCTGGCGCAGGAACTGATCAGCGTGCAGGAAGCGGAGCGTCAGGAGCTGGCCGGTGAACTGCATGATGAGATGGGGCAGATGCTGACCGCGATTGGCGTCACCGCAGCTTATCTGGAGCGCCACGGGCACGAGATTGCGCCGGCGAATATCGTCGCCTGCGGACGCGAACTGCAACAGGACGTGCGTACCGTCGGCGCGCAGTTGCGCGGCATTCTCAAGCGCCTTCGGCCGCATGGCCTTGATGGCCTCAACCTCAAGGATGCGCTGCACGAACTGCTCGACGGCTGGCAGCAACGCGAGGCCGGCATCCACTTTGATCTCCAGCTGCCGCCCGTCTTGCCGCCGGTGCCGGCGGCGGTCGGGCTGGTCCTTTACCGCGTCGTACAGGAGGCGCTGACCAATGCCGTCCGCCACAGCCAGGCCAGCGACTGCCGGGTGAGCTTGAGCAGCCGTAGCGGAACGCTGGATCTTTCGATTACCGACAACGGCTGCGGCCGCGCGGCGACGATTGGCGAGCGCATGGGCGTCGGGTTGCTCGGCATGCGCGAAAGGCTGTCCATGGTCGGCGGCAGTCTTGCGCTGGAAGACCAATATCCACGGGGCTTGCGGCTGCTTGTCAGCATTCCGGCCGATACGGAATGCCTCGCATGATCCGCATCTGCTCGTCGACGACCACGCCGTCGTACGTACCGGCTACCGCCGCCTGCTCGATGCCGAACCCGGTCTGCACGTGATCGGCGAGGCCGCCAGCGCCAATCAGGCCAATGCCTTCGTGCGGCGCGAAAGGCCCGATGTCGCGCTGGTCGACCTCAGCCTCAAGGGCAGCAGCGGGCTCGAAGCCATTCGCGGCATGCTGGCACGGCTTCCCGGCCTGCGTATCCTGGCCCTCTCGATGCACGAAAGTCGCGGCCATGTGACGCAGGCGATGCGCAGCGGCGCGCATGGTTATCTCACCAAGCACAGCGAGCCGGCCGAGGTGATCGAGGGCATCCGCCGTGTTGCCGAAGGCAAGCGCGTACTCGCGCCGGAGATCGCCCATCTTCTCGACCAGGAGGTGGTCGATCGGGAGAGCCTGATGGCCGCCCTGACACCGCGCGAATTCGAAGTGCTGCGTCTGCGGGCACACGGCGACTCAACGGCGGATATCGCCAGCGCCATGCATCTCAGTCCGAAGACGATCCTCAACTACCTCTCGCTGATCCGCCAGAAGCTCGACGCCGATACCGACTTCAAGCTGCTGCATTTGGCGGTCGAGTACGGCCTGGTCGAAACCCCTTCCCGTTCGGTGGAGTAAGCGCCCTTAGTGCTCCTTGCCGTCCACCCGGGCGCGCAGCAGAGAGGGAATGTAGCGCAAGCCGAGAAGTCCAAAACAGGCAAACCAGCAGGCGGCCGAGAGATAAATCCAGCGCAGATAGACGGCCGGATCGAATTGCGGCGCAAAGATCGGCGGACTGGCGGCTATGTGCTGGGAGCAGTATCCCTCGAGCGTCTGCAATGTAGCGCCGGAATTTTTAACCCGCTAAACTGCTCGGCTATTCCGCGGTGGCTGCGGCAAAGCGCCAGACACCGGCAGCTAAAATTGCGGTCGTGAGACTGATTCCAACCTCAGAATGCAAATAGCCGGATAAAATCACGGCCTTGCTGTCCCAGCAGGACATTTGCGCGGGTGCTAACGGATTTGATGCAGTTAGTTTTCCGGCACTGTCCCACCGGTGTCCCACGGCAGGAAAAGGACAGGGCTAACCGAACATGATGAAAAACGCTGAAACCATTGAGGATGCTACTGGTGCCGAGAGGGGGAATCGAACCCCCACGATGTTACCACCGGCGGATTTTGAGTCCGCTGCGTCTACCGATTCCGCCATCTCGGCCACGGCTCGCGGGTAACGAACCAGAGGAGCGGCGAATTATCCTTGATTCGCCGCTAGCCGACAAGCGCAACGCTCGCAAACCCGCCAATAATTTCTCGCATGCTGACTCTCGACGACTTTAATTTTGACCTTCCCCCCGAACTGATCGCCCAGCACCCGGCTGCCGAACGGGCAGCCAGCCGCTTGCTGCAGGTCAGCGACCACACCCTGCACGATCGCCGGTTTTCCGATCTCGCTGAACTTGTCGCGCCCGGCGATCTGCTGGTTTTCAACGACACCCGGGTAATCAAGGCGCGCCTTCTGGGGCAAAAGGAAAGCGGCGGACAGATCGAGGTAATGATTGAACGCATCATCGACGCCCGCCATGCCGTGGCGCAGATACGCGCCAGCAAATCACCCAAACCGGGTAGCCGGATCACCCTCGAAGAGACGATCACACTGACCGTCACCGGGCGGGCGGGCGAGCAAGGCGAGTTCTTCGCGCTGGAGCTGGCCGACGCTGGCGACCTATGGGCGCTGATTGAGCGGCACGGTCGTTTGCCACTGCCGCCGTATATCACCCACGCGGTCGAAGGCGACGATGAAATGCGCTACCAGACGGTGTTCGCACGCCACCCCGGCGCGGTCGCTGCGCCCACAGCGGGGCTGCATTTTGATGATGCGATGCTCGTCCGGCTCCGCGCCCAGGGCGTCGAACTGGCCTGGCTGACCCTGCACGTTGGCGCCGGCACCTTCCAGCCGGTTCGCGTACACAACCTGACCGAGCACCGCATGCATTCTGAACGCTTCGACATCCCCCAGGCTACCGTCGACGCCATCGCTAGCACCCGAGCGCGCGGCGGTCGGGTGATCGCCGTCGGCACGACCAGTCTGCGCGCACTCGAAGCGGCAGCGCAAAGCGGGGAACTCAGCGCCGGCCCGGCCGAAACATCAATTTTCATTACGCCGGGCTACAGTTTTCGCGTTGTCGACCGCTTGCTGACCAATTTTCATCTGCCGAAATCGACGCTACTCATGCTCGTTTCAGCTTTCG
>CAJAHZ010000328.1 GCA_903939665.1 uncultured Pseudomonadota bacterium
CAAAATTTTTGTTCTCTCTGCGATCTCTGCGTCTCTGCGTACTCTGCGTTGAAAGCGCTTTCCAGCCTTCCCCTCAGGAGACCACCATGAACGTTATCAAACTCGCCGACCTTGACGTCAAGGGCAAACGCGTTTTCATCCGCGCCGACTTTAACGTGCCGCAGGACGACGCCGGCCATATCACCGAAGACACGCGCATCCGCGCCGCCTTGCCGTCGCTCAAGTACTGCCTGGATCACGGCGCGGCCGTGATGGTCACCTCGCACCTTGGCCGCCCGACTGAAGGCGAGTTCAAGCCCGAAGACACGCTGACGCCGGTTGCCGTACGCCTTGGCCAACTGTTGAACAAGCCGGTCCGCCTGATCACGGACTGGGTCGATGGTGGTTTTGAAGTCGCGCCGGGCGAGATCGTTCTGCTCGAGAACTGTCGCTGCAACAAGGGTGAGAAGAAGAACAACGACGAACTGGCGCAGAAGATGGCCAAGCTCTGCGACATCTACGTTAACGACGCTTTCGGCACCGCGCACCGCGCCGAAGCCACGACCAACGGCATCGCCAAGTTCGCACCGGTCGCCTGCGCCGGTTTCCTGATGGGTGCCGAGATTGACGCACTCGGACGCGCCCTGGAAAACCCGAAGCGCCCGCTGGTCGCCATTGTCGGCGGCGCCAAGGTATCGACCAAACTGACAATCCTCAAGACGCTGGCGGAAAGAGTCGACCAGTTGATCGTCGGCGGCGGCATCGCCAACACCTTCCTGCTCGCCTCGGGCAAGCGCATCGGCGACTCGCTGGCCGAACCCGATCTGGTCAAGGAGGCGCACGCGATCATGGACATGATGAAGGAACGCGGCGCCGAAGTGCCGCTGCCGGTCGACGTCGTCGTTGCCGACGAGGTTTCTGCACTGGCGCGCGCCAATAAAATCCCGGTTGACGACGTTGAGTTGCACGACCGGATTCTGGATATCGGCCCGAAGACAGCAGCCCGCCTCACCGACATCATCGCGCACGCCGGCACGATCGTATGGAACGGCCCGATCGGCGTATTCGAACTCGATCAGTTCGCCGGCGGCACCAAGATGATGGCCTCGGCAATTGCCCATTCCGACGCTTTCTCGATCGCGGGTGGCGGCGATACGCTGGCCGCCATCGCCAAATTCAATATTGCCGACGATGTCGACTACATCTCGACCGGCGGCGGCGCCTTCCTCGAATTCCTCGAAGGCAAGAAACTGCCGGCGATTGAGGTGCTTGAGCTGCGGGCCAAGGGTTAGCGGGTCAAAAAACAAAAACCGCTTTCAACGGCGCGCAGCCTCCCCTTGGGGGACAGAGATCGCAGAGACGCAGAGGACGCAGAGAAAATCAAAAGAAGCAGAAGTTTTTCTCTCTGCGATCTCTGCGTCTCTGCGTACTCTGCGTTGAAAGAGCTTGCTTTCCGCTTCTCAGCTACAATCAAAAAAACAACTCAGAGAGATAGCCCATCATGTCACGCCACACCAAGATCGTCGCCACACTCGGCCCCGCCTCATCCGATCCGCAAGTGCTTGAACGCATGATCCGCGCTGGCGTCGATGTGGTTCGCCTCAATTTCTCGCACGGCAAGGCGGAGGATCACGTTGCCCGGGCCAACATGGTGCGCGAGGCGGCAGCGCGCGTGGGCCGCCCGGTGGGCATTCTGGCCGATCTGCAAGGTCCGAAAATCCGTGTTGGCAAATTTGCCGACGGCAAGGTAACCCTTGAAAAAGGGGCCCACTTCATCCTCGATGCCAAGTGCGAACTTGGCGATATCCAGCGTGTCGGCCTCGACTACAAGGATCTGCCGAAAGACGTTTCGGCCGGCAACGTGCTGCTGCTCGATGATGGCCGCATCGTGCTCGACGTGGTGCGCGTGCTCGGCGCCGAAATATTTACCACCGTACGCCACGGCGGCGAATTGTCGAACAACAAGGGGATCAACCGTCAGGGCGGCGGCCTGTCAGCCCCGGCGCTGACCGCCAAGGACATGGACGACATCCGCACAGCGGCCAGCATGGGCGCCGACTATCTGGCGATCTCGTTCCCGAAAAGTGCGGCCGACATGTACATGGCCAAGCAACTGATCAATGCGGCAGGCGGCCATGCGCTGACCATCGCCAAGATCGAACGCGTTGAAGCGGTTGCCGCACTCGAAGAAATCATCGACGCCTCGGATGGCGTGATGGTGGCGCGCGGCGATCTGGCGGTTGAAGTGGGTGACGCCGCAGTGCCGGCGCTGCAAAAACGCATGATCCGCATGGCGCGGGAAAAGAACAAGCTGGCGATCACGGCAACGCAGATGATGGAATCGATGATTCTGTCGCCAGTACCAACGCGTGCCGAGGTATCAGACGTGGCCAACGCGGTGCTCGACGGCACCGACGCGGTGATGTTGTCGGCCGAAACTGCGGCAGGAAAGTACCCAGTCGAGACCATCGAGTCGATGGCGCGCATCTGTCTCGAAGCCGAAAAATCCGCCGAGGTCACCCTTGAGCGCGAATTTCTCAACCGCGTATTCACCCGCATCGATCAATCGATTGCCATGGCGGCGATCTGGACGGCGCACCACCTGAAAGTCAAAGCCATCGCCGCACTCACCGAATCAGGATCAACCGCGCTGTGGATGAGCCGTTTGAACTGTGGCGTGCCGGTGTATGCCCTGACCCCGGTCCCCGAGGCGCAGACCAAAATGTGCCTCTACCGCGCTGTCTTCCCGCTGCTCATGAAGCAGATGCATACGGATCGTGATGCGCTGCTCTATGACGCCGAGCAATTGCTGATTGAAGCCGGCGTTGTGGCAAACGGCGATCTGATCGTCCTCACCATTGGCGAGCCGATTGGTACGCCGGGCGGCACCAATACACTGAAGATCGTTCGCGTCGGCGAACATCTGCCGCCACCCAACTGAGATTCAAAAACTTCACCGCAATGACGCAAAGGCACGAAGGACGCAAAGAAAAAATCTGTGGTTCTTCTTTGCGTCCCTTCGCATCTTTGCGCCTTTGCGGTGAATGCCTAAGTTTTTTCACAGCCACAGAGCTTGTACCGGAGATCGCGGGCTCGCGGTAAAATCAGAGCCTTACAGAACCAGCGCCGACCGGTTTGCCTTCCCGCATTCAAGAACACACAGGAGAAACCCCATGCCCATCGTATCCATGCGCCAGCTGCTCGACCACGCCGCCGAAAACGCTTATGGCCTGCCCGCCTTCAACGTTAACAACATGGAACAGGTCTGGGCGATCATGGAAGCCGCCGCCGAACTCGACGCGCCGGTGATCATGCAGGCCTCGGCCGGCGCCCGCAAATACGCCGGCGAAGCCTTCTTGCGCCACCAGATTCTGGCAGCGCTCGAAGCCTACCCGAACATTCCCGTCGTCATGCACCAGGACCACGGCCAGTCGCCAGCGGTGTGCATGTCGGCGATCCGCTCCGGTTTCTCGTCGGTGATGATGGACGGTTCGCTCGAAGCCGACGGAAAAACTGTTGCCTCCTATGAATACAACGTCGATGTAACGCGCAAGGTCGTCGAGTTTTCGCACGCGATCGGCGTCTCGGTCGAAGGCGAACTCGGCGTGCTCGGCTCGCTGGAAACAATGAAGGGCGACAAGGAAGACGGTCACGGCGCCGATGGGCACATGACGCGCGAGCAACTGCTCACTGACGTCGAGCAGGCGGCCGACTTCGTCAAGCAGACCAACTGCGACGCGCTGGCGATTGCCATCGGCACCAGCCACGGTGCATACAAATTCACCAAGCGCCCGACCGGCGACATCCTCGCCATCGACCGCATCAAGGAAATCCACACACGCATCCCGAACACCCATCTGGTGATGCACGGTTCGTCGTCGGTGCCGCAGGAACTGCTCGCTGAAATCCGCGAATTTGGCGGCGACATGAAGGAGACCTACGGCGTTCCGGTCGAGGAAATCGTCAAGGGCATCGCTCATGGCGTACGCAAGATCAATATCGATACCGACATCCGTCTGGCGATGACCGGCGCAATCCGCCGTTATCTGGGCGAACACCCGGACAAGTTCGACCCGCGCGACTATCTCAAGCCGGCACGCGAGGCGGCAAAGAAGATCTGCCTGGCGCGTTACCAGTCATTCGGCTGCACGGGTCAGGCAAGCAAGATCCGTATTATTCCGCTCGAAAAAATGGCCGAGCGCTACAAGAAGGGCGAACTGAACCAGATCGTTCGCTGAACCACACGAACGCACCGCGGCATTCCACGACGGGGTGTCGCGGTTTTTGTTTTTTCGGGGGCATCCATGCACGCCAGATTCAAATTCGCCGAGCTTGAAGAGCACCCGCTGCGTGAGCGGCTGAACAACGAATTTCATGCCCGCCCACCGATCCCGCTGAGCGGCGCAGTCCTCGTCTCGCACCTGGCCTTCAAGCACGACAGCGATAGCACCGAAGCCGAGGGCGAACGCGAGAATCTGTCGCGCCTCTGCCAGGCCAGCGTCTGCAATTTCATCGAGCGCTCCGATACCCACCTGATGCTTGATGCCGGCAGTTTCCGCATGCGCTGGGAACTGCACACCGAATTTTCCAGCTACACCTTCTTCCGCCCGTTAAACGCTGGCGAGCCGCTCGACCCCGATGCCACCGCGCTTGACGCCGTGCTGCCCGACTGGTTGGCGGCGATCCCCGGCAAACTGATCGTCGCCACGCATGTGGAGTTGCGCCCGGCCAGCGAAATGTCGCCCGAATCGGTGACTGCCGGCCTTTCGCCAACCGGTCGTCAAATGGTCGCCGCGCAGGTCGCCGACGGCGC
This sequence comes from uncultured Pseudomonadota bacterium, assembly GCA_903939665.1. Classification (GTDB taxonomy): domain Bacteria; phylum Pseudomonadota; class Gammaproteobacteria; order Burkholderiales; family Rhodocyclaceae; genus CAJBIL01. The sequence goes on from CAJAHZ010000328.1 coordinate 4,793, forward strand.
CGCCTGGGTATTCACGGACTTCCTGTTCGACAACGGCTTTTCGCGCTTTCTTGTGCTTGATGTCAGCCTGACGCAGCGTCAGGCCGGACGGACGGTGCAACGACTGGTCGAAATCGAGACTTACCGCATGATGGCGCTGCTTGGCCTGCCGGTGGCCAAGGAAGTCGGTCGCTGGCTCTCCGATGCGGAAAAGCAACTCGCCGACATGATGGATCGGATCGGCCAAGCCCGCTCGCCGGAAGACGAGCGCGCCGTGCTCGCCACGCTGTCCACGCTGGCCGCCGAGGTCGAGCATTCGGTCGCGCGCACCACCTTCCGCTTCGGTGCCGCGTGCGCCTATAACGGACTGGTCATGCAGCGCATCGAAGAGTTGCGCGAAACGCGCATTTCGGGTTTTCCAACGCTCAACGAATTCATGCTGCGCCGCCTGATGCCGGCGATGAACACCTGCATGGCGATGGCACGTCGGCAGGATGACCTCTCCGGCCGCGTTGCGCGCAACAGCCAGTTGC
>CAJAHZ010000329.1 GCA_903939665.1 uncultured Pseudomonadota bacterium
GTCGATGTGCTTTACCAATGGCAAGGGATCGACCAAGGAAAGCGCGCTGGCGTCGGCGCTGGGCGAATATATCGAGCGACTGAACTGCAATCATTTCTACAACCACCAGTTTTGGGGCGAGGACATTGCCGGCGCGGCGTTCGTGCATTACCCGAACGAGCGCTGGTTCAAGCCTGGGCGCAAGGATGCGCTGCCGGCTGGAATGCTCGATGAATATTGCCTGAAAATATACAACCCCGATGGCGAGTTGCGCGGCTCGCATCTCCACGACACCAACTCCGGCAATGTGCAGCGCGGCATTTGTACGCTGCCGTATGTGCGCCAGTCGGACGGCGCGGTCGTGTATTTCCCGACCAACCTGATCGACAATCTGTTCCTCAGCAATGGCATGAGTGCCGGCAATACGCTGGCTGAAGCGCAGGTGCAATGCTTGTCGGAAATTTTCGAACGGGCAGTCAAACGCGAAATTCTGGAAGGCGAGATCGCACTGCCGGATGTGCCGCAGAACGTGCTGGCAAAATATCCCGGCATCCTGGCCGGGATCGACGAGCTGGAAAAGCAGGGCTTCCCGGTGCTGGTCAAGGATGCGTCGCTGGGCGGCGAGTTTCCTGTGATGTGCGTCACCTTAATGAACCCGCGTACCGGCGGCGTGTTTGCGTCGTTCGGGGCGCACCCCAGCCTGGAAGTGGCGCTGGAACGCAGTTTGACCGAGTTGCTGCAGGGGCGCAGTTTTGAAGGCCTGAACGATCTGCCTCGTCCCACTTTTGAAAGCAACGCGGTCACCGAGCCGAACAACTTCGTTGAACACTTCATCGATTCCAGCGGCGTCGTGTCGTGGCGCTTTTTCAGCGCCAAAGCGAATTACGATTTTGTCGAGTGGGATTTTTCCGGTCACGGTGAAAACTCCAACGCCGCCGAAGCCGCAACTCTGTTCGGCATTCTCGAAGCCATGGGCAAGGAAGCGTACATGGCGGTGTATGACCAGCTTGGCGCAACGGCTTGCCGCATCCTGGTGCCAGGTTATTCGGAAATCTATCCGCTAGAGGATTTGATCTGGGATAACACCAACAAAGCGCTAGCGTTCCGCGCCGATATCCTGAACCTGCATCGTCTCGACGATGCGGCCTTGGAAGCACTGCTCGAACGTCTGGAAGACGGTGAGCTTGATGATTACACCGACATCGCCACCCTGATCGGCATCGAGTTTGACGAAAACACGGTCTGGGGTCAGCTCACGGTTCTGGAGTTGAAGCTGCTGATTCAGCTCGCCTTGCAGCAATTTGAAGAAGCCCACGATCTGGTGGGCGCCTTCCTGCAATACAACGAAAATACGGCCGAGCGCGGATTGTTTTATCAGGCCTTGAATGTGGTGCTGGAGGTGCTGCTCGACGACGACCTGGAACTGGACGATTACGTAGTCAATTTCCGCCGGATGTTTGGCAACCCGCGGATGGATGCGGTGCTGGGGTCTATAGACGGCAGCGTGCGCTTCTTTGGCTTGACACCAACGAGCATGAAACTGGAAGGGCTCGACAGGCACCAGCGCCTGATTGATAGCTACAAGAAACTGCACATGGCGCGGGCCAATGTGGCGGCTTGATCTAGGCAGGGTTGTGGGTCATGGGGGCAAGCGCAAGAGTGTCCGGATGGCTGCCTGCGCGTTCGCTGGGTGGAGAGGTTGCCGTTTGGGGCTGTTTGACGCTGAACGGTAGTTATTCGGCATCAACGAACGGCAAGTTGCATCATGAAAAATGGTTTTGCAAGATCGTGAGCAGAACCACGGTTTGTGCAGATGCCATGCCGCTATCGACCCAAGGACTAAACCGCTCGTGCGGTATTGGCGCTCCGATCAATCGCTGAGGATAGGTGAAACCAAGGGGGTATTTTCTATGTTGAAGACGAGGCGACGTGCCTCTTCTTTGACAGGAGCCCATCATGGACACCCCGAAACCACGCATCAGTCCGTTACGGCAACGGATGCTCGACGACATGCGGCTGCGCCGGCTCAGCCTGAAAACACAAAGCGGCTACGTTCGCGCGGTACGTCATTTCACGCAGTATCTCGGAAGGTCACCAGACACCGCCACGGTCGAAGACCTGGGCAACTACCAACTGCATCTGGTCGACACCGGCACTTCGCCGATCTCGATCAACGCCGCCATCATCGGGCTGAAGTTCTTCTTCGACATCACGCTCGACCGGGGCGGTGGCTGGCTGTTTCCCGGCATGAACCCGGTCGATCCGATCAGCACGCGCCAGCTCAACCGGGCCATCCATGCGGCGACCGACGCGGCGGGAATCGACCAGCGAGTATCGATGCACACGCTGCGCAGCTTTGCCACGCATCTGCTCGAACAGAAGGTCGACATCCGTATCATTCAGGTCCTGCTCGGCCACAAGCGACTCGACACGACGACCGTCTATACCCACGTCGCGACCGACCTCTTGCGCGAGGTCATCAGTCCGCTGGAGACGCTATCGTCGGTGTAGGCGAGGCATGGGGCGTCCTGTTCTGGAAGTTGCCGACATCTTTCGCGCCTATGGGCCGGCCTGGCGCGAAGCGCAGCACGGTTGAGTACGGTCAACAATCTCGATGGCAAAACGCCTTTTTTTGGTCAAGCAGAATGATGTAGCTGGGTGATTTGCCATCATCGTACGTGACCAAAAATTTCGCATAAAAATCAGCGGGATACCGATCAGAGAAAGGCACGGTTTTTGCGTATGGACGCGTGCGCGTGGCGGGCAGAGCGAGCCATACTGCATGACGACAGAACGCCCGTAACGCAGGCAGGGTCAA
>CAJAHZ010000330.1 GCA_903939665.1 uncultured Pseudomonadota bacterium
GAGAACTCGTTCTCAACCACGGCACGGCCTTCATTGACCTGCTTGACCAGCATCAGAATGGCCTGCATCACGTCGAGCGGCTCGAAGCCGGCGATCACCACCGGCTTGCGGTATTCCTCGGCGAAGAACTCGTAGGGCCGGCTGCCAATGATCGTCGACACGTGCGCCGGGCCAATGAAGCCGTCAAGCGGCACGGTTCCCCACTGACGCACTTCGGGCGATTCGAGAATGTTGGAGATCGCCGCCGGCGTCAGCACATGGCAGCAGAGCACCGAGAAATTCTTCAGGCCGAGCGCCTGCGCCTGCTTGATCGCCACCGCCGTTGGCGGCGTCGTCGTTTCGAAACCGATGGCGAAAAAGACAACCTGCTTTGCAGGATTTTGCTGCGCAATGGTGACTGCGTCGGCGCTTGAATAGACCATGCGGATGTCGCCGCCACGCGCTTTCGCCTTCATCAGCGACAGCCCGTCGGAAGCCGGCACACGCAGCGTGTCGCCGTAGGTGCACAGCGTCACACCGGTCTCAAGCGCCAGACGAATCGCCATGTCGACGCGGCCGATCGGCAACACGCAGACCGGGCAACCGGGGCCGTGGATCATTCGCACGTTGGGCGGCAACAGGTCGGTCACGCCGTAGCGCGAGATCGCGTGCGTGTGGCCGCCGCAAAACTCCATGAAATGGTATTGGCGCCCGGGCGCAGCGATCTGCCGGATGGCGGCAGCCAGCCCCTTGGCCAGCTCACCATCACGAAACTCATCGATGTATTTCATCAGCCGATTGCGCTGGCGGCTTCAGCCAGCGCCGCATCGCCCAACTCGGCGAAGAGCGCCAGCGTCTTGTCGGCTTCCTCGGGATCAAGCCGCGTCAGCGCGTAGCCGACGTGCACGATGACGTAATCGCCAACACCAACGCCTTCAACCAGGGCCAGCGAAATTTCCTTGCGCATTCCGGAGACATCGATCATCGCCTTGTCGTCGGCGAGCATTTCCACGATCCGGCAGGGCAATGCTAGACACATATTTAAGACTCCGCGAGATGCTGCAAAGCAATCCACGCCTGACCGAGCGCCAGCCCGCCATCATTGGGCGGCAAACGACGCGCCTCAATCAGATGCAGGCCGTGCGCGCCCAACCGCGAGCGCATGCCGCGCGCGAGGATCTGGTTGAGGAAACAGCCGCCGCTACCAACCACCGTGCTGTCAGCCGGCGCTACGAGATGCACCCAGTCGGCCAGTGCGGCGATCAGCGTCGCATGAAAAATTGCTGCGCCGCGTTCGGCGTTCTTTTCGTCGGCCAGCACGGAGAACAACGGCAGCAGATCCAGGCACCCGTCTTTAATGCGCCAGCCATGATCGAAAGGCAGGATGTCGCCGTAGTGCGCAGCCAGTCCTTCAAGCAGCATCGCGGCCTGCCCCTCGTAAGCCATCACCGGTTTGACGCCGAGCAGCCCGGCGGCAGCGTCGAAGATACGACCGAGACTCGAGGTCTGCGGACAGTTGACACCCTGTTCGAGCATCTGCGCCACCGTCGGCGCCGCCTGCTGGCCGGCAAAACGTGCGGCAATTTCGTCGCCCCGCCCAAGCTGATGCAGCACCGCAGCCGCCATGCGCCACGGCTCGCGCGCTGCGCGGTCGCCGCCCGGCAAGGCGATTGGCGCGAGATGGCCAAGTCGTTCAAAACGCTCGCCATCGACACGCAACAGTTCGCCGCCCCAGGCACCACCATCGGTGCCCAGACCGACGCCGTCAAGCGCCAGCGCGATGACCGTCTCCAGCGCTCCGTGCTCGGCGAGCACCGCTGCGGCATGCGCATGATGATGTTGCACGCCGAGCAAGGGGACGCCATGCTGGCGCGCATAATCGGCGGCAAAACGGGTCGAATGAAAATCCGGGTGCAGATCGTGCGCGACGATCGCCGGCTCAACTTCGAGCAGTTTCAGGAGTTGCGCGACAGACTCCTCGAAAAATCCGCAGGCAGCGGCGTTGTCGAGATCGCCGATATGCTGGGAAACAAACGCTTCATCGCCGCGCGTAACGCACACCGTGTTCTTGAACCAACCGCCGACCGCCAGCACCGGCGGACCGGAACGCGCCAGCTTGATGGCGCGCGGCGTGTAGCCGCGTGCGCGGCGGATAAATTGCAAGCCTCCCGGCGCGATGCGGGCAACGCTGTCGTCGCAGCGCGTGACAATTTCACGGTCGTGCATCAGGAAGGCGTCGGCAATGCCTGACAGACGCAGCAGCGCTTCATCATTGCCAATCACCAGCGGCTCGCCGCCGGGGTTGGCGCTGGTCATCACCAGCGCGAGCTCCTGCGTGGTTTCCAGCCAGTAAAGCCCGGTCGGTCGCCCGGCGGCTTCGTGGAAGAGCAAATACTGCAGCGGCGTATAAGGCAGCATGACGCCGAGCCAGGCCAGCCCTGGCGCAACGCCGGGCAATGCCGCATCGCAATTGGCGCGCTTCTTGAGCAGGATGGCCGGCCGCTCAGGGAGCGTCAGCAGGCCGGGCTCGCCGATCCCCATCTGGACAAAAGCGGTAGCCGACTGCGCATTGGCAAGCATCACGGCAAAGGGTTTTTCCTCGCGCTGCTTGCGCTCGCGCAAAACGGCAACCGCCGCTGCATTGCGCGCATCGCAAGCCAGATGAAAGCCACCGAGCCCCTTGATCGCCAGAATCTTCCCCTGGCGCAGGAGGTTCACGGCTTGCTCGATCGGATCGCCGGGCAGCGACTGGCCTTCCATGCCAACCAACGTCGGTTGCGGCCCGCACTTCGGGCAACAATTGGCTTCGGCATGAAAACGCCGGTCTTCGGGCCGCCGGTATTCGCCCTGGCACTTGTTGCACAGAGCGAAAGAATTCAGGCTGGTGCGCGTCCTGTCGTAGGGTAGGCCACGGCTGATCGTATAGCGTGGGCCGCAGTGCGTGCAGTTGGTGAATGCGTAGCGCCAGCGCCGGCTGGCCGAATCGAACATTTCGGCAAGGCATTCGGAGCACACGGCCGTGTCATGGCCGATCATCGTCGCCGCCCGCCCGCCGCGGCTATCGATGATCACGAAATCGTCGGCAACATTGTCAAGGCGCGCCTTATGCGCCTTGACCGAATCGATGCGCGCC
>CAJAHZ010000331.1 GCA_903939665.1 uncultured Pseudomonadota bacterium
GAAACCGCCCTCTTCTACATCGGCGGCATCATCAAGCACGCCAAGGCGCTGAACGCGATTACCAACCCGGGTACCAACTCGTACAAGCGTCTGGTTCCGCACTACGAAGCGCCGGTCAAGCTGGCTTACTCGGCAAAGAACCGTTCGGCTTCGATCCGCATTCCGCACGTTGCTTCCGACAAGGCCCGTCGTATCGAAACCCGCTTCCCGGATCCGATTGCCAATCCGTACCTGTGCTTTGCTGCGCTGCTGATGGCCGGTCTCGACGGTATCCAGAACAAGATACATCCTGGCGATCCGGCTGACAAGAACCTGTACGATCTGCCGCCGGAAGAAGATGCAAAGATCCCGACCGTCTGTGCATCGCTTGACGAAGCACTGGCAGCCCTCGACGCGGATCGCGAGTTCCTGACGCGTGGCGGCGTTTTCTCCAGCGACTGGATCGATGCCTACATCGACCTGAAGATGGAAGAAGTGAATCGGGTTCGCATGACGACCCACCCGGTCGAGTTCGAGCTGTACTACAGCTGCTGATTCGGCTGCAGATAAAAAAGGACGGGCTTGCCCGTCCTTTTTTTGTCCACCGTTGGCAGCTTGCGTGCGTTTGTAATACATTGAAGCATCCAATACACTGTGCTTTCTCCTGAACTCAGGATGCCGGTTGTGGCAAACGAATAGGACAACGATGAAAATCCGAGGGCTGAATTTTTTGATCGCGCTGCTGGCGCTGGCAGTGATGCCGGTGTACGCTGATATTTACAAGTGCACCGAAGCCGACGGCCATGTGACCTATTCCAACGTGGCAACGAAGAACTGCAAGAAGCTCAACCTTGATCCCGTGAACACTTCTCCGCCCCCCCGGGCCGACACAAAAACGCCGAGTCCGGCGGCTTTCCCCAAGGTCAATGACAATACGCAGAAAGCTCGCGATACCGATCGCCGGCGGATCCTGGAAAGCGAACTCGCCGCCGAGCAGAAGAACCTGGAGCAGGCGAAGAAGGATCTTGCCGAGCAGGAGGCTGTCGTGCTGCCCGGTGAGCGCATGCAAGGTGGCGCGATCAGTGGCGGCAAGGTCGAAGAGCGCCTGCAGCCCTTCAAGGACAAGGCTGCCTTGCACGAACGAAACATCGAGGCGATCAGGAAAGAAATTGCGAATCTGCGCTGAGTAGGAAATGACGCGTTTGTTGCTCATTGGCGCGCATGCCTGACAAATCTTTTCATGCCTTCAGCGGGCTTGAACTGCTCTCTTCCGCGGTGCTCGTGCTTGACGAGCATCTGGCCATCCGACACCTGAATCTCGCAGCGGAAAACTTGCTGGCAACCAGTATCAAGGTGCTCGCCGGCAAGCCGCTGTCTTCAGTGGTCGCCTATTCGCATATTCTGCAGACGGCCCTCGATAATGCGCTGGGTCATGACTGGAACTATACCGGGCAGAACATCGAGCTCCGGCGCGACGACGGCGAAGTTCTGCATGTCAATTGCACGGTGAGCCCGACCGAAGCGCCGGGTGCGCGACTGCTGGTTGAACTGTGGCCGATCGAACAGCAGCTGAAGGCAACGCGGGAGGAGCGCCTGATCGAGCAGCAGCAGGCCAATCGCGAGCTGATTCGCAATCTGGCGCACGAAATCAAGAATCCGCTGGGCGGCATTCGAGGTGCTGCGCAACTGCTCGAACATGAGCTCAACAACCCCGATTTGCGCGAATATACTCAGGTCATCATCAAGGAAGCTGATCGCCTGCAGGATTTGATGCAGCGGCTGTTGTCGCCGCATCGGCTGATGCAGCCGGCGCCGGTCAATATCCACGAAATTCTTGAGCGGGTGCGCAGTCTGCTGACCGCAGAATTTCCACAGGCGCTGAAAGTGCTGCGTGACTACGACACCAGTTTGCCCGACTTGGTGGGCGACCGCGAGCAGTTGATCCAGGCGATCCTCAATATTGCGCGCAATGCAGCGCAGGCAATCATTGATCAGCCTGATGACGGGGTTGGTTTTTCAGGCCAGATCACCCTGCGCACGCGGGCTGCCCGTCAGGTCACTCTGGTCAAGCGTCGCTACCGACTGGCGCTCGAACTGCAAATCATCGACAACGGGCCGGGGATTCCGGAAGATATTCGTGAGCGAATGTTCTATCCTCTGGTTTCCGGGCGTGAAGGGGGTAGTGGCCTTGGTCTGACGCTGGCACAGAGTTTTGTTCAGCAGCATCAGGGGACGATCGAGTGCGAAAGCCGCCCCGGCTACACCTGCTTCACGATCCGCATGCCGCTTGGTAAAGCCTGATGTTTTGTTTGTGGCAGACTACTTGCTAGGTCTTGAGCATTCCAATCACGATGGCTGAGAAATCAATGAAACCGGTCTGGATCGTCGACGACGACAAGTCAATCCGCTGGGTGCTCGAAAAAACCCTGTCGCGTGAGCAAATCCTTTTCAAGAGCTTTGCTTCGGCCAGTGAGGCACTGTCGCAGCTCGATGCTGGCGCCCCGCCACCACAGGTGCTGGTCTCGGATATCCGCATGCCGGGCCAGTCCGGGCTTGATCTGCTGCAACAGGTCAAGGAGCGTTTCCCGTCGTTGCCGGTCATCATCATGACCGCCTACTCGGATCTGGAAAGCGCCGTTGCCGCATTTCAGGGCGGCGCCTTTGAATACCTGCCGAAGCCTTTTGACGTGGATCAGGCGCTGGAACTCATCCGCCGGGCGATGGATCAAAGTGAGCACCAGGCTGGTGCGCCCGAAGTTGTCGGGCTGACGCCGGAAATTCTCGGTCAGGCGCCAGCCATGCAGGAAGTCTTTCGCGCCATTGGCCGCCTTAGCCAGTCGCACGCGACCGTCATGATCACCGGCGAGTCGGGTGCCGGCAAGGAGCTTGTCGCGCGCGCCGTGCATCGACACAGCCAGCGTGCTGACAAACCTTTTGTCGCAATCAATACGGCGGCGATTCCGAAGGATCTGCTGGAGTCGGAATTATTCGGCCACGAGCGCGGCGCGTTTACCGGCGCGGCCGCGCAGCGGCGCGGGCGCTTCGAGCAGGCCGAGGGCGGCACGCTTTTTCTTGACGAGATTGGCGACATGCCGGCTGAACTGCAGACGCGCTTGCTGCGCGTTCTGTCTGACGGGCATTATTACCGCGTTGGCGGGCATGCGCCGCTGAAGGCGAATGTTCGCATCATCGCTGCGACGCACCAGAATCTTGAAATACGGGTCAAGGAAGGGCTCTTTCGCGAGGACCTCTTTCATCGCCTCAACGTCATTCGCGTGCGTTTGCCCAGCCTGCGCGAGCGGCGCGAAGATATCCCGATTCTGGCCCGGCACTTTCTTCAGAAGAGTGCGCAGGATCTGGGGGTCGAGGCCAAACGGTTTTCCGAGGGCGCGCTGAAATACCTGAGTACGCTCGATTTTCCGGGCAACGTCCGCCAGCTTGAAAACCTCTGTCATTGGCTGACCGTCATGGCGCCGGGGCAAATGGTTGATGTCGCCGACCTGCCGCAGGAATTGCGC
>CAJAHZ010000332.1 GCA_903939665.1 uncultured Pseudomonadota bacterium
AGGGTCATCGGCCTGCTGGCCAACACCGCCGCACTCAGCCCGGAAGAACTCGACGAAAGCGCCGAACTGATCGAAGAAGCGCCGGAGATTTTCGGAAAAAGCGTCGCCGCACTGCACGACGAACTGGGCATGAAAGTGCTGGGGGGTTGTTGCGGCACCGATCAGCGGCATATTGGATGCTTGGCAGAGGCGTTAAGAGCTCCTGGCCGGATCGAAATTTGAAGAAGGTCACGACATACCGGAGCCGACTGCAGTGCTGATCATGCTTTACGCAATGGGTGCCGTCTCTGAAGCCGATACCGTCATCGCGAAAGCAGATCGAGCGCAGGCCCACCAATCCAAAGGTGTTGCGCTTCAAAGACACGGCAGGGATCGTCGGCAAGGGGAGCGCCGCCTTCTATCCCGCCAATGACCCAGCCTGCAGATCAGCGAAAATTTTCAGGCGAGATCGCGACAATTGGCGAAAAATGGCGCGACGTCGATTTGGTGGGCTTCAAATCGTTTTCGCACCAAAGCGGGAAAATGCCTCAGAATCGCCATCGCTCTTTAACGCAATAAGGCATTGGCAGAAATTCATGAGCATGACCCCGGCGTACCCGAAAGCATTCTGGTCTGAGGCCATCGAGGTGGGCTTGCCAGCCATCGACGGGCAGCACAAGCGGCTCTTCGATCTGGCCGCGTCGTTTCGTGGAGAAGGGGACCAAATTCGCGTCATGAAAACCCTGGCAACGCTGTGCGACTATACAAACACGCACTTGCGCGAGGAAGAAGCAATGCTGCAAGCCATTGCTTATCCAGACCTATCCGAACACAAGCAACACCACATTCGCTTTCGCCGCATGCTTCATGACTTTCTCGAAGACTCCCGCAGCATGACGCTCGACGAAATCGCCGATCGGGCCGAGGCGCTGATTAATGGCTGGTTTTACCAACACATTTTGACTGTCGACGCCGATTACGTGCCCGCAGTCAAAGCTTATGAGGCGCGCAAGCACGCGCTTGCCTTGGCCCGCCCGCCGCTTTCCGTCGCGCGTGACACCGGCTGGCCCGGCTTCGGTTCCGACGGCCTGAGTCCAGCGTACAACCCTTTGCCTGACGCCTGCTGCTGACCCCAACTACCCACGCAGCCACCGCCGGAAAAGTGGCAGTAGAGTAGAATTCTGCCGATGACTGCCCTGCTTGTGCTCACCAATCTGCCCGATCGCCCAGCCGCCGAAGCGCTGGCCAAGAGCCTGATCGAAGCGCGCCTGGCCGCCTGCGTGAATATCCTCGCGCCGTGCCGTTCGGTCTATCGCTGGCAGGGCGCAGTGGAGACGGCAGACGAAGTGCCGCTGCTGGTCAAGACCACCGAAGCGCGTTATGCCGCGCTCGAGGCGGCGATCCGTGCGCAACACCCCTACGAACTTCCCGAAGTGATCGCCGTTCCAATCGCTCACGGACTCCCCGACTACCTCGCCTGGGTGGCTGCCGAAACCCGTGCGCTCGACTGACTACGCTATGCATTCATCTCTCTCCCGCTGGCTGCTCCCCCTTCTGCTGCTGATCGCCTCTTGGGCCAACGCCGAAGAGTTTCTCGATCCGGCGGTCGCTTTCAAAGCATCGGCTCGGGCGCTGGATGGCCAAAGCATCGAAGTCCGCTTCGAAATTGCGAAGGGCTACTACCTGTATCGCGACAAGTTTCGTTTTGCCGCCGAACCGGCGACGGTCAAACTTGGCATGCCCGAGCTGGCCAAGGGCAAGGAAAAGCACGATGACACCTTCGGCAAGGTCGAGGTTTACTACAAGGAGGCCGTGATCCGCCTGCCGGTCGAGCGCAACAGTTCGGGGCCGCTGGCGTTGACGCTGAAAATCACCTCGCAGGGTTGCGCCGATGCCGGCATCTGCTATCCGCCGCAGCAGCAAAAACTCGCCGTCGAACTGCCGGCACCAGGGGCGGCAGCCGCTCCCGCCTCACCCGCACCGACCGGCGACGAAAGCTCACGTATCGCCGGCGTGCTCAAAAATTCCGGCTTCTGGACCATTCTCGCCTTCTTCTTCGTTGCCGGCCTCGGCCTGTCGCTGACGCCTTGTGTCTTCCCGATGATCCCGATTCTCTCGGGGATCATCGTCGGCCACGGCCACCATGTGTCGCGCGGCCGCAGTTTTGCGCTTTCCGCCGCGTACGTGCTGGGCATGGCGGTGACTTACGCGCTGGCCGGCGTCGCCGCCGGCTTTACCGGGACGCTCCTCTCCAGCGCACTGCAAAGCCCTTGGGTGCTCGGCAGTTTCGCGCTGGTCTTCGTCGTGCTGTCGTTCTCGATGTTCGGCTTCTATGAGTTGCAGCTGCCAATCGCCTTGCAGAGCAAACTGTCCGAAGAAGCCGGCCATCTGCAGGGTGGGCGCGGCATCGGCGTATTCACCATGGGCGCCCTCTCGGCGCTGATCGTCGGCCCCTGCGTTGCCGCACCGCTGGCCGGCGCGCTGCTCTACATCGGGCAGACGCACGACGCCGTGCTCGGTGGTTCAGCGCTCTTTGTGATGGGCATCGGCATGGGTGCGCCACTGCTTGCCGTCGGCCTGTCCGCCGGGACGCTGCTGCCCAGATCGGGGCCGTGGATGGAGGCGGTCAAAAAGGCGTTCGGCGTGATCCTGCTCGGCACGGCGCTCTGGCTGGTCTCGCCGGTCATCCCGGTGGTCGTGCAGATGCTCGGCTGGGCGCTGCTGCTGATCATCCCGGCGATCTACATGCACGCGCTCGACGCGTTGCCGGCGCACGCCAAAGGCTGGCACCGCTTCTGGAAAGGCATCGGCATCGTCATGCTGATCACCGGCGCAGCAATGCTGGTCGGCGCGCTGGCCGGCGCCAAAGACCCACTACAGCCGCTCGCCGCAGTGCGGGGCGGTGCAGCCGTTGCGACCGAGGCCAAGGCGCTCCCGTTCCAGCGCGTCAAATCACTGGCCGATCTCGACGCCCGCATCAAAGCCGCCGGCAAGCCAGTGATGCTCGATTTCTACGCTGACTGGTGCGTGTCGTGCAAGGAACTGGAGCGCTACACCTTCTCCGACGCCCGCGTGCAGACAAAGCTCTCCGGCTGGACGTTGCTGCAGGCCGATGTCACCGCCAACTCCGATGACGACAAGGCACTGCTGCAGCGCTTCAAGCTCTACGGCCCGCCCGGCATCATTTTCTTCGACGCGCAGGGCCGGGAAATTGCCGATCAGCGCATCGTCGGTTTCCTGGATGCCGAGGCGTTTCTTCAGTCGCTGAGTCGCGCCGGCTGACACCACGCAGGGGCCGATGAGCAGCATTTATCGCCCACCCCGTCTGCTCCTGCAGTGGCACCTCACCGACCGCTGTAACCTGCGCTGCGCGCACTGCTACCAGGACGACTATCGCGACCATGGTGGCGGCATGGCCGGCTGGCTGCCCATCCTCGAACAGTTCCGCGCCTTTCTTACCCATGCTTCGCCGCGCATCAAGGGCCACATCACACTGACTGGCGGCGAGCCTTTTGCGCACCCGGAATTCGCCGCGCTGCTCGAACATATCGCCGTACTGCGCGATGAGTTCACTTTCGCCATTCTATGCAACGGCACGCTGATCGACGACGCGATGGCGCGCCGGCTGGCAAGCTGGGCGCCACGTTTTGTCCAGGTCAGCATCGAAGGAACGCCGGCCACGCACGATGCGCTACGCGGCAAGGGCAACCATGCGGCGGTGGTCGCCGGCGTCAAGCGTCTGGTCGCCGCCGGCGTGCGCACGATGCTCGCCTTCACCGCGCATCGCGATAATTTCCGGGAATTTCCCGAAGTGGCAAAGCTCGGGCGTCGCCTCAAGGTGACGCGCGTATGGGCTGACCGGCTGATCCCGCAAGGGCAGGGCGGCGCGTTGCACGGCCTGTCGGTCGACGAAACGCGCGAGTTCGTCGAGTTGATGCGGCAAACGAAACTGCAAACGGAGTCGAAGCTGGCCCGCGTTCTTGGCAAAGGCACCGAAATCGCCCTGCACCGCGCCCTGCAGTTTCTCGCCGGCGGCCCGGCCTACCGTTGCACGGCCGGCGACACGCTAATCACCGTGATGCCCGACGGCACGCTCTACCCCTGTCGTCGCCTGCCCATCGCCGCCGGCAATCTGCATCAAACGCCGCTTGCCACACTTTACGACGGCGCGCTGTTTCGCCAATTGCGCGACCCGGCAGTTGTCGCCAGCGGTTGTGAAAAATGCACCTACGAACGGCTCTGTCGCGGCGGCTTGCGCTGCCTTTCCTACGCCACCGAGAAGTCGTTCACCGTTGCCGACCCGGGCTGCTGGCTGGCGACGCTACCCGCCACACCCCCCGCAACCGCCACCACATCCCCCGCCACCGTCTGAACTGCTATCACCGCCGCTACTCGAATCGCCAGTCGATTTTTGCTTGGGAAAAACGCGCTCAAGGTAGGGAAAGCTACCCACCGGCAATGCCGCAAAACCAAACAGCGCGGCCGTCAGAACGGCGTCGTTACTCTGCCCACCAGGAACGAGGTCGTTGGCGCGGCGCTTCAGGTTGGCGAACAGTACGTTCAGACGATCAAGCGCCGCGTCGCCAAGCGCGGTGCGCCGCCGGCGCCAGACAACGACCAGCGCGATGCCGCCGACGATGGCCAGAATGATCAGAAAGCCGATGTTGTGACGACCATGGCCGACCGCCCACAAGGCCCGGGCGACCGCGACACCGATCAGCAAGGAAAATGCTGCGACAAAAGGAAAGAAACGCGCCGTAAATGTCCGGGTGTCGGCCAGTAATTCCTGCTGCTCAAGCGTGCTCTGATAGCCTTTGCAGGCGGCCGCTACGCCAAGTTGCCCCTGGATGGCGGAGAATTCTGCCCACTGCGTGCAGCCGAGAAGCACCGCCTTTTCGATCGGACGGCGCGCCAGGGAATCCCCATCGGAACGCACACGTCGCACGGCACCCCCGGCTTCTTCGAGGAGGCCGCGGTCGAGCAGGGAAAATACGGCCAGCCGCACGGCTTCGCCGATGCCGTCGCGCAGATAGGCGACCTGATACGGGTCCTGGGCGATTTCCATAAAACGTGCCGGTTTGGCCACTTCACGCTGGCGCTGGTCGTAGCGCAGCCAGACATTGACGGCGATCGCCAGAAATAGGTAGATCACCAGGAAAGCCGGCCCGCTCACGACACCGCACCTTCCAGCGCCGCACGCAGATGCCCGGCCAGCCGCGACAGCGCCAGCAGCGCCGGACCGCCTTCTCCCGCAGGCAGACGCTGTTCCTGCCGGGCCAGCGGCAACAGGGCCACGGCCTTGATGAAAGCCTCGTCGCCGGTCGCCGCTGCAATGCTCTCCAATGCTTCACGCGGCGCCAGCGCGCTCTTTCCCTGCAAGCGCAGCAGCGCTAGCGCCGAAGCGCGCAGCGGCCCGGCCACTTCGGCGATGACGCGGACCAGTTGCTCTTCGCGCAGGCTGACCAGCGCATAGCGTTCGCGCAACCGGATGGCCAGATTGAGCAGCACCTCACGCAAGCGCCGGCGCAACTCGCCCTCATCAATCGGCAAACCGCGCACCGGATCACTGCCGTAAAGCACGCGATGCCGATTACAAATGTCGTTGAATTTGACGGCGAAAAGTTCGGCAGCGACCGGCAACTCGTCTTCGAGCAGGAACATCACCTCGACCCGCGCTGCGGCGTGCGCCAGCCGGAGCGGCTCGCGCAGCGCATCAATGCGTGACACGTCAAAAGACTTGAGCAGCAGCAGCACGTTAACGTCGGAGTTGGCGCGCAAGCGGCCTTCCGCCGCCGAGCCGAAAAGCACAACCGAAAGCAGATCGTTGCCGAGCGCCGCCGTGGCGGACAGCACCAATTCGGACAGCACCTCGTCAACGACACCCATGCGCTCAGGCGCGCTACCCGCTATCCCCATGAATCATCTCCCTCGTTATCCGTCGGCAAACTGAGCCTGCTCCGGCGAATATACGCTCGCGGCGCGGGAAAATGAACCGTCGGAATTAACGCTTGACCGGGAAACGAAGCAGCACTGCCAGCCCGCCACCCGCCGCATCTTCAAGCGATACCGCACCGCCGCAAGCCGAAGCAATTTGCCGCACAATAGCCAGACCAAGACCGCAACTGCCCCCGGTGGCGCGCGCCGGCTCGATCTGGGCAAAGGCTTCAAGCGCCCGTGCGCGGTCGGCTGGCGCGATGCCCGGCCCGTGGTCACGCACCCGCAAGACAACGGAATCAGCGCTGCAACTCAAGGCGATCTGAACGGGCGGCGCGCCATGTTGCAGGGCGTTGTCGATCAGGTTGTCGAGCAGGCGCTGCAAATTGCCGGCGCTCAGGGCAACCCGGCACGGTTTCACCGCCTCGTCGATCGTCAACTCGATCGCACGGCCCAGCTCGCAATGGCGAGCCACTTCGTCGCGTAGAGTTTCAGCGATCGCCAGTGGCGACACCTCCGGGCTGCGCTCGTCGCTGCGCAAGAAAGCCAGGCATTGCGCGACGATACGTTCCATGTCCTCGGCATCGCGCGTCAGGCCGGCGCGCTCGGCATCGCTTTCGAGCAATGCCAGACGAAGGCGCAAACGGGCCAGCGGCGCGCGCAGATCATGAGTCAGGCCGGCCAGCATTTCACGCCGCTCGCCTTCGGCCTTGGCCAGCTGGTCAAGCATGACATTGTGTCGTTCGGCCAAGCGGCGCACCTCGCGTGGACCTTCCGGCGTTACGGCACACGCCGCACCGCCACCGGTTGCTGTTACCGCTTCGCCGAGGCGCGCCAGCGGCCCGACAATGCTGCGCACGAAGAAACCGGCTATGAGCAACAGCGTGGCCAAGGTCAGCGCCAAGCCCATCCACAGCTCGGGCGGCAAGGCCTGCGGCTCGAAACGCGGCGGCGGCAAGACCAGCCACCAGCGCTCGCCACCGGCCATAAACCCGATCCACAAGCCGGTGCGCTGAGCGATACCCGCGTGGCGCAGCATGACGGGTTCACCAAGGCGTTCGCCAAGGTTGGCCGCCAGACGCTGGGCAAAACCGAATTCGGGTGAGAGCGCCGGTACGCCCGAGCCATCCGACCGTAATTGCAAACTTGGCTCACCGGCATCGGTGGCCGAAAGGCGGCCGCGCGCGACTTCATCAAGACCGGGCAAAACCGTTTGCAGCAAGCGAATCTGCCCGCTGACCAGCTGGGTCATCTGGTTCACGTGCGCGGCCCGGCGGAAGTGGCCGATCAGCTGAAAAGTTGCGAGTTCGGCGACAACGATGACGGCAAGCACAAGCAGGACAGTGCGCGCGGCCAGCGACGAAGGGAGCAAAGCGCTGGGCAGTTTCATTGCGCTGTTCCGGCAGCCGGTGCGCCATCTGGAACGAAGACATAGCCAACGCCCCATACCGTTTGCAAGTAGCGCGGATGGGTATGATCGGCCTCGATCAGGCGGCGCAGGCGATGCATCTGCACGTCAATGGCCCGATCAAACGATTCGCTTTCGTCACCGCGCGTCAGCTCAAGCAGGCGCTCGCGTTTCATCGGACGATTGGCGTTGGTAACAAGGACATTGAGCAGGGCGAACTCGCCGCTGGTCAGCGCTACCGGTTCGCCATCGCGTAACAGCTGGCGCGCAGCACGATCGAATGTCCACGTGCCGAAACGATAAACGCCACCTTCCGGGTCGGGTGAGGCCGGCGGTCGTGCGCCGCGCCGCAAAACGGCTTCGATACGGGCAACCAGTTCACGCGGATCAAAAGGCTTGCCGACATAGTCGTCGGCGCCCATTTCGAGTCCAAGCACACGATCTACAGTCTCGTCGCGTGCTGTCAGCATGATCACCGGCAGCGTCTCGCCGCGCGCGCGCAGTCGCCGGCAGGCCGCCAGACCGTCCTCACCGGGCATCATCAGATCAAGGATCAGCAGGTGCGGACGGTAGCGTTCAAGGTAGGCATCAAG
>CAJAHZ010000333.1 GCA_903939665.1 uncultured Pseudomonadota bacterium
CAGCGCCGTGCCGATCATGCCGATCAGGAGTGCGGCGGTGTTCGCGAAGCGCGCCGCGCGGGAAGTTCTGGCGGAGGACATTTTTGCAGCCTTGAAGAGTGAGAAATTCTTTGGATGGGCAATGCACAAGGCGTCGGCGGGCAAGTTTTTGCGCTCATCGGAGAATGTCACGTGCGACACAGTTTGCCGTGCAGTCTTCTCTTCAAGCCCACGCGCGGCATAGGGACGCGTCTGCAAGCTGGCTGCTGTGCTGTCAATATGGCGATGGTTCATGATAGATTCCAAGTGATTCCCCGTCTCTGGGTATGGCGCAAGAATGTCCGCGTTGCTGCAGCGCAGCAAGCGATGGTTTTTCATCCGATACATAAGAAAAACTCACCTATATGGTTTATCGACTCCCTTCCCTGAATGCCTTGCGGACTTTCGAAGCCGCTGCGCGTCACCTCAGCTTCAAGCTGGCGGCGGAGGAACTGGCGGTCACACCGACCGCGGTCAGCCATCAGATCAAGGGACTTGAGCAGTTCCTCGGCGTCGCACTTTTCAATCGACTGACCCGGGCGCTTGAACTGACGTCGGTTGGCGAGGCGATGCTGCCGAAGGTGCGTGAAGGGATGGGATGTTTCGTCGCGGCGGTCGAGCACACCCGTGAACACGCAACTGCGGGAAGGCTGATTGTCAGTGCGCCGCCATCATTTGCCGCCCGCTGGCTGGTGCCACGCTTGCAGCGCTTCACCCAGGCGCAGCCGCAGCTCAGTTTGCATCTGCTCAGTTCCGTCGACGCGATCGACAGCAATGAGTACGTTGCGCCAACGCCAGTTGAGGGCGCTGATGTGCGTGAGGAAGATTCGCAGATTGCCATCCGTTTTGGCATCGGCGCCTACCGGGGCTTTACCGTTGACCGGATTTTTGCGCCGGACTACATCGCCGTTTGCAGCCCAAAATTGTTGAATAGCCAGCATCCGCTGGTGGAAAAGTCGGACATCCGCTTTCATACGCTGATCCACGACGACACGATCGCCAACGAGCGGGCGCGCCCAAGTTGGGAGGAGTGGCTGCGACTGGCCGGTGTTGCCGACGTCGACGCCTCAGCCGGCCCCCACTTCAGCGACTCCGGGCTGGCATTGGTAGCCGCCGTGGACGGCCTCGGACTGGCGCTTGCATCAAAGCCGCTGGTGACTGCGGAACTGGCGGATGGCCGCCTGCTTGCCCCATTCGATTTTGCGGTCGAGCAATGCTATGCCTACTATCTGGTGATCCCGGAAGCGATGGCGAAGCGGCCCGCGGTTGCGGCATTTCGCGCGTGGTTGCTGCAGGAGATTGCGCGAGATGAAATTAGTTGAATCGAGCGGGGGTGGTGATGCCCTCTTTGTTTTCGCGAAAAAAATTCGACGGATGCGCTGCGGATCGGTATAATTCGTTTTGTGCATTGCAGCAATGTTGTTTTGCTGCGCACAACGAGCATCGCGAACCTGGCCGCTAACTTGGCCACACTGCCAAAGCCCTCCTGCCTTCAGGTGTCGATTTTCTGATCACCGCACTGGCACAAAGCTTTTGTGCCGAATAGTGCTTAACTCCTCCGAGTTACTCTCAGCTATTTCGTTGGTTGGCGTTGTATTTTTTTGCGCCCATGCGCCGAAGCGTTTTTGCTTTCGGCAGCGTGACGCTGTTCCATTCGAAAGAGAAACATGACTTTTGCTGAAATTGGTCTTCACGAAGCACTCCTTAAAGCCCTTACCGATTCAGGCTACACCGAACCGACCCCGGTTCAGGCACAAGCCATTCCCGCTGCCCTTGAAGGGCGCGATCTGATGGTTTCGTCGCAAACCGGCTCCGGCAAAACCGCGGCTTTCATGCTGCCGGCGCTGCACAAATTTGCCTCGCAGGAACGCCCCGCTTTTGTGCCGGGCGCTGCACGTACGCCGAATCAGGAACGTCAGTCGGCCCGCTCGCGTGGCAATGACCGCCCGCGCTTCCAGCCGGCACAGCCGAAGATGCTGGTCCTCACGCCGACCCGCGAACTCGCCTTGCAGGTGACTGCAGCGACCGACAAGTACGCCGGCCAGATCCGTCGTCTGAAGGC